>NZ_JAJAFY010000123.1:0-1514 GCF_025384885.1 Photorhabdus kleinii | reverse complement strand
CCAGCTCCGCTATCATGCGATTTTTACCGAGCACATCACGAACCGCATTTTGTCCATCGCGTCGCAGATCATCAATTTGCGTACTCAACGCCTCGGCGTGTTTTTCTCCGTCGCGTGTTGTGTCAATGTCGCGATAATTTTCAATCAGCAAAGCTTTAGTGAAACTGTAAACCGCGTGTCGGTAGCGGAAAATATACGCCGTAGTGTCGTTGATAGCAGGAGAAGGAACCGCAGCCAGTGAAGCAAAGCCGTTTTCTTCCTGTTCTTGTTGCCACACAGCGAGCAATTGATTGACATATAACACCGCTTCAACAGTGATATGTATCAATCGTTCAGTTGTCACTGCTCCGCTCAGGCGCATCGAATTACGCAAATCAGCGAGCGTGATATCCGGCCAGAATGTACCGGAAGTGACTTTTGCCCCACCGTCATTGATATCTGCATGAGTATCGATAGAACGGGGTTGTTTGGCTGCTACTAAGCTCATAATCCACCTGCTGAAAGAAACGGCGGTGAACGGCAAAACGGACTGAGTTTAAAAACCGGTCTGATCACCGTGCCGCCTGGCACGCGGGGTGCATTCAGTTAACGTGAAGATTTATTCTTCGCCGCTGTTGTTTTTGCCTTGGTCGTTTTTTTCCCCGTCGCCGCTGGCTTCGTCTTTGGGGACTCAGTTACTGCGCTATCTGGTGAGGCCGGGCCATCAGCGGCCTTTTTTAATTCTCGCGTCAGAGTTTCGATATCTTTTTTCACCCCGATATTGGCAAACAATAACAATGCTTGCTGCATGAGGAATAATGCGCGTTCTTTGTCTGCTCGCTGCTTACTGAGGCGCAGGGTATACGCCACTGTTTTAAACAGCTTGGCTCTAACTTGATTGGGCATGTCCAATGATTCAACCAATTCAGCAAGTCGCTCAAGTATTGCGAGAGGGACAGGCTCAACGGACTCGCTACACGCTGAAAAAATCGTTAGGGCTTTATCGCAAATCTCATCTACTAATAATGGTCCTACGGTACGGCGATAGTGATCGGGCAAGGGCAGGTTATGGCGAATGACATACTCGGCCAGCGTCAGTGCCCGCGCGTAATTACCAATGTCCATACTCCAAATCATCACGTGAATGAGTACCTCGTCGGCCTGCCCGGTACCGGCTGCCAACACTCCGTCAACCCAACTGTCATAATGCGCAATGACTTCGCGTTTGTAATCAATTTTTCGCTCTGTGCCTTGCAGGTCAGATAACCGTGACTGATCAATGCGCAGGCGGTGTAATATCTGTTCATAGGCGGTCAGCGCTTCCGATGACATAGTTTCATCGCCACGGCGTGAAGCCATAACCTGTTGCCAATGTTGTTGTGCCGGTGTCAGCATCATTCCCCCTCGTGCCAGTGCCGCATGATGACGGCACCAGATACTGTGACTTATTCTTCGCCGCTGCTTTTTGCGCTTGCCAACGAAATCCCCTCAATCAGACAACTCAGGCCGTAGTCTTCAATAACATAACCGTCATT
>NZ_JAJAFY010000122.1:0-1535 GCF_025384885.1 Photorhabdus kleinii | reverse complement strand
ACATCTACACGCGTAAGCAATACTCTGTACTTCTTCCATTCGAGTAGAGCGGCTTTCTCTGAGTCTGTAGCGACTTCTAAATCAACAGAGTCTTGTAGCAATGAGAGTGTTTCATTTGCTTGTTGTAGCAGTGCTGCTTGTTGTTGCTTAGCTTCATTAATCTGATGGGATTTGAGAAGGTCTTTATCAACTACCCATTCTTTGCCGTTCCACGTATCGAAATCAGTTGGGGGCTTCTTGAACGTCAGGGTATCCGGCAGTTCACCGATTTCAGTGACTTCTTGCGGAGCGCGAGTTAACGTGTCGTAAGCTGTTTTGCCACGGTAATCCGGGAGGATTTGCCAGCACTTTCCGTCTTCACTGCGACAAACGGCCACATCGTGAGAATCGGGAAGTTCTGGCGCATCGGGATAAGCACCGGCTGATAGACTGACACCGAGCATCACATACTCAATGTCTGAAACTGTGAATTCTCTTGTTATCTGATTCGAGTGATAAACCTTTATCCAGCCTGCTTGAATAGCCAATCCGTCTTTACCCAATACGGCTGTTTCATGTTCTAAAGAGTACTTTTGTTCTGTCATTATGCTGCTCTCACTATGTAGTTAAATGCGATATTGCGGGGGCGGGTTTCGTTAGCTGTACGTGCAACTCGTGATGCGTCGAAATTCCAATCCCCATTACTGCTGAATACTCCGCCTACGTGACCTGACGTTGTTTCATTTCGAAATATCGCTGCAAATGCCCCGGAGGCTCGCGGGAGTTCAACACCTTTGTACATTCCGATTGATCCAGTAATTTTTTGAATGGCATCATCTTGCGACGTACCGCACACTCGACCGGGATCAACACCACGGCTATCATCCCACCCCCGGATAAACTCACCCCTTAAATCGGGTACCCTACCGGCAGGATAAGCTTCTGCTAGCTTTGGGTATAAAGACTTATCGAATGATTGACCGTTGCATGTTAAGTAACCCACAGGAGTGTATCGGTGGGGGTATGGGATAGGTGCGCCAACTGGGTGCTGCTCTGGCGGCAATATTGCACTTGAATAGACAATATCCCAGCCGATCCATGTTTTTCCAGAATTCCACGATTGCCGGATAACTACTTCGGAGTGATGCGATGTGTACTTTTGAGAAATTACAACCCCAGAACTCCGCACTTCTAGTATTCCAAAACCGTACACGCTAGTTGGAAATGGAAAATCTGAAACAGTGGCTGTGTTGGGCACGTTCACAAGCACAAAACCCGATGACAAAAAATCTTGGAATTTTTTTGATTCTGTCAGCGTGCTGAGCGGATTTACACTTATTGCCCCCACATCCCCCGCATTCAAACTGATATCCCCGGTCAGCGCCTTGCCGTTCACTTTCCGGCTACCCGGTACCGCACTATTCGCCTTATTCACCGTCTCCACCAAGCCGAGGTTTTTCACAAACGCGTTTTTGTCGGGGATGTCGGCGCCGTTTTGGTTTTTTGCCAGCTTACTATTTGCATTATCATTTACATCAGAAACTAACTTCTGAGTG
>NZ_JAJAFY010000121.1:0-1561 GCF_025384885.1 Photorhabdus kleinii | reverse complement strand
CAGTGACAAATGTCACACTCGCCAATATTGCCAGGACGGCAGCTAACGCAGCGGCGCTGGCCGCTGCGGCAACAGCTAAAATTTCCACCAGTGCAATCAGTGCAGCAGCAACGGCAACGGTGACCAGGACAACAACGGCAACTTCGGCAATAATCACAACTACTTCCAGCATGCCTTCCCCCACCTCTTTTAATATTTGCATCCAGCTAATGTTTTTTAGCTCTTCCAGGGTGATATCTGAGCCCTGTTGCACAGTCTGCCATCGGGCTTTTATCTCATTCTCCGTCCAGGTCACGATTTTCCCCGTTTGTTCATTAACCCAGGAAAACGCGTAGCTGACTTGATGAGTGACCGGATCAATAATCTCTTCACACACCCACTTGCCGGCTTGATTGAACCATGCTCCAAACTGAGCAAGGAGTTCGCGGGTACTGTCACGGACATAATTCAATCCGTTTTCGGTCAGACCCGCCACCTCCTGCCCGAGGACAACCCAGTCTTCATAGCTCGGTAAGAAAGACCAACGGGAAGTGCTAAGCAGCGGTGGATTTTTTGTCAGGGGTTGCGGAATGGTCCCCGGTACCCCCTCTGCGGGAAGAGCGGGTAAAGCTTTATCATCAGGCGGTGAACCGGGCGGCAGCGGTGCCAGTGGTATGGGATTTTTATAGTGTTGAGAACCGGGTTGATAATGTTTTCGCCACGCTTCATCGTACTGTTTTTGCTCCTCAGAGCGATTATCGTCAACACGCATCACCCCAAAGCGATCTTCGGTCGCAATCTGGATATAATCAGTTTATTGTCCCTGAGTTAGATCATCCCCCGGAAATTTCACCTCAATCAACATTTTCAAATTATCAGGGTGCACAGAACCATCGAAGTAGGTGGCATTTCTGCCCGGCCAACGGAGTGCCTCATCTTTAACCAAAATAATATCGGGGCGACGGATACCAACAACCCCAAATTTCTCCGCGTCTTCGGCAGAAGGCCGGGCAAATGGGTTACTGGATTGCGGTAAATTATCACTATAACGCTGCTTAGAGATTTGGCTGGTTGCCAGCATGGGTAAAGGGACATCTTGCTCTCCTCTGATAGCAAACACCACTTCTGCTTTATAGGGCCATAAAAAGTCATGTTTAAGTTCCTCAACCTTAATCAATCCACTCATAATAATTTGATTAAGAAAGCGAATAGCGCCCAGCTTGGTGATAATCATTGCGGGCAAACGCAGAGCATACTCAGCTTTTTCCGCCAGATAACAGGGGTCTTCATCGGCGGGAAAGACCCCTATTTCCATCGTGCAATTAATTGAGGTCACGGCCGGGCACATTTTACCGCTGTTGGATATTGTCATACTTATTTCTCCGTAAATTCCATCACATACTCTATCTGCGTGTTACCGCTGGCACGGTATAAGGTTTGCTTCGGTTTCGGTGGGACTTCTGGTGAACTCAGTTGCAGATTTTCTTCCGCCTCACTCTGTACCGTCACGGTTCTGCCCAGCGCATCGGTTTTACCGGAAAGGGTCTGACCGCCAGCGGTGGTAATGGTATAGGGGGTATGC
>NZ_JAJAFY010000120.1:0-1633 GCF_025384885.1 Photorhabdus kleinii | reverse complement strand
CAGCTTTTATCGAATATCAGGCGATTTTGGTTAAACTCGCCGAGCAGATACACCCCGCATGACTTGGATTCTGTTGTTGTATCAACATCATCAGCGAGAATAGCAATAGGTTTCTCTCTGCCGTCTGTCGATGTCTTAACGCTCAAGGCATATTCTTTTAATTCAGTGATAAGCCCTAACACCGTACCCCGTTTCAATAACCCTACTTTTGCAATAGTTACTGTATCTGTAACAAGTTGAAGCGGGCCAGACACTAACTGATCGGGAACGAACATTGTTGATGTCATACCCGGCGCAAAGGGGTTTTGTCCAATCTGTTCCATTATTTTTTACCTTTTGCTGAGTTGTAGAGACGGGTCGCATTAGCAACAAGGGCCTCGACAGAACCCCGTGCGGGCTGACTAGCGTCAGGTCCCAGTCTGACTTGCTGTGCCTGTTGCATACGCTCATCTAATGAAGCGCGGCGTGAAACGGGTGCTGATCCCGTTAATGCTAAAGTGCTGATAGCTTCACGTGCCGACATTTGAGTATTGAACGCCAGATGGGCGGCCATGTCCGGCCTGCCCGCAGCGTGCTTACTGCCGAAAATAGCGGCGCAACGCTTACGTTCGGCGCGACGACCTTCTTTTTTATCGTCATTATCTGCGGCATTTTCATCATCGTCATCAGCACGACGAGACTTAGCCTTTTTCCCTTTTTTAGATGATTTATCTTCATCATCTTGGTCATCGTCATCTTCCTCAGCGTCAGTGTCATCTTCATCCTCATCAGCCTTGGTATCGTCATCCTCATCTTCGGCGTCTTCGTCGTCGCGGTCCTCTTCTTCAGCACGACGGGATTTCGCTTTTTTGCTTTTTTCTTTGTCGTCATCATCTTCCGACGCTGACTTTTTGAGACCCAACAAGTGGGCGAATTTTAAACTAGCCATCTATTAAGCTCCTGATTCACTCAGTAATTTTCGGAATGCAGCATCGGGCGTGATAACCTCGTCAGCTAATCCCAGACCAACACCCTCGTTAGCTAAAAAGCATGCCGCTTGAGTGTTACGAATCGTTTTTTCAGAAATGCCCCGATTGCGGGCAACCGTACTCACGAACAGTTTTCCCATCGTGTCTACATCATCTTGTATTGCACCACGAGCCTGATCAGTTAGCGGCACATAAGGGTTACTTTCCGCTTTTCGGTCTCCGTATGTGATGATCGTTACTTGTAACCCGTCCTCTTTAATCCGCTGTGACCAGTCACAATGAATGACTATCACTCCTATTGAACCGACTCCACCGGTACGCGGGACATAGATTTTGTCAGCAGCACTGGCTAGTGCATAAGCAGCGGAATATGCGTTTTCTGTCAAAATAGCGTGAATCGGCTTCGTCCCTCGTGCCGCGTAAATTTCATCTACCAAATCAAAACAGCCCGCAACTTCGCCACCTGGGGAATCAATATCTAAGCAAATTCCTGTTACTTCGGGATCATAAAGCGCGGTAAGAAAAGATTGCCTGATGCCATCATATCCAGTCATGCCACTGTACGGACGTAGAGAACCCAATTTTTGCACGAGTGTTCCCTGTATCGGGACAACCGCTATCCCTTCTACCACGTCATAACCAACATCATTATTTCCAGGCCGTGA
>NZ_JAJAFY010000012.1:0-92673 GCF_025384885.1 Photorhabdus kleinii | reverse complement strand
GCTTGTCGATTAAAGGTACGGTCATAACTATTAAATGCTAACGCCTTGAATTGAAATACCCGTAAAACCAGGGCTGGTTTTAAACGGTGATTAAAAGTCATTTTTTTACCTCTGGTTTTAATCGGTATCTGGTTTTAACCATTTTTTATCTTTTGGATATATGCTTTTTGCTAAATTTAAACATTATGATATATCGTGGTTTTACGTTTAAACGAACGTTAAATAAGGTTTCATAATTCCGTTACACATGGTTTCCTTCAACCCATTGTTATGCATAGGGTTGTTAGTAGATAAGGTGTAGCACCATTTTGGAAAGTTATTTAATCATATCCGATTTATTTTTACTGATACTGTTTTACTAACATTGTTTTACTAACATTGTTTTACTGGCAATTTTGCGGGTTTTTATAAATAATCACCTTTTATTTTTTTCTTTATAAATCACTAATAAATAGTTCTCTAGTATAGAGATACCATTAATGTTTTTTTTAGGATAACTCCTTTTTTAGCGCTTAAATCCAGCTAAATTAATCGTTTTATCTCTTCTTTAATCGCATTTTTATTGATTTTTTCGTAAAACGATGGTGAAAAAATACTTTAATGTCAATCTATTCTATTAATGTTATTTTACGTGATTATTGCTTTTCAACCTTCGGTTAATGGTTAGTTAATTTCGACTAAATGTCATTAATCACGCTACTGAAAACTTTAATTTTCTTGATTAAATCAGTCTGTTGAATGAAGTGTTTAATCCCTCTCTGTTTGTCTTTTTAAATAGTCATAGCTGGTTAGGTAAATGTAAAATAAGTGGAGTGTAGTATTACCGATTTACCGATAAGTGGATTAAAAATAGCACGGAATAGGTTGTTTTTAGTCACTCTGTACCTTTTAAAAAGCGGGCTAATGTGGTGCCTATTTTTTAATCCTTAGTTGATTAATCACCGGTAAAAGGGAAATGTAAGTTAAAAAAGTAATGTTAAAAATATGATAAGCTTATACAGCGGTTTTCATTCTGAGGGGTTGCTTATTTTTAATTGTAAATCTATTGTAACGAAAGGTTTTTATTACTTAATTGTGGTAAATCTAATAAAGGTTTTTACATTTTCTGAATCGTATTTAACGTCCTTGTTTTCATTAAACTGATAGGCAGCTTGAAAGATGACGGGTATATTCTTGTTATTGGGTTAACGCTGTTATTTTTTTTCACCTTATTTAATCAATTTAGAACCTGTTTTTTCTGATGTTTTCTCTTCCAATGTCAGCATGACATCGGACTTTTTACCCGCTTTTAAAAATCCTTAATCAATTCTTTTTACTTTTGATGATTAAAGTTTTTACCTGTTTTTTCCGGGGTACGCTTGGCCTCTTTATCCAGCTTTTAAAACCACACTGACAGATAAAAAAGGCTTTTTTAACAATTGCCCCGTAAATCCTAGCCCAATGCGAGGGTTTACGGCGGTTTTTGCTAATCCCCATTTTTCTGGCTTTCGCCACGCCAGTACTCAGAGCATAAAGGTGGCTCATAAATTCATAGCTAAATTTGTTAGCTTTCTTGCAGATTTAATTGATTAATTTGCATAACCAGCCTTTCCTGCACATCATGGAAGTTATTGTATTTACCATTATCTATTAACTAAAACTTATGATTAGAGTTGCACTTATTGACGACCACGTAGTCGTCCGTTCCGGTTTTGCCCAATTACTCACGCTTGAAAATGATCTTGAAATCGCCGGGCAATACGCCAATGCCAAAGAAGCCTGGTTGGGTTTACTCAGAAACCCGATTGATGTTGCCGTGATGGATATCGCGATACCGGATGAAAGTGGTTTGCACCTGCTCACTCGGTTACGGCAAAAACGGCCTGATTTTCGTACCATTATTCTCAGCATTTATGACACCACCGCATTTGTACAAAGCGCATTGGATGCCGGCGCCTGCGGCTATCTCACCAAACGATGCGGCCCGGAAGAATTAGTACAGGCAGTACGTTCCGTACATCAAGGGGGATGCTATTTGTGTGCCGATGCACTAAAAGCACTGCGTCAAACATCACAGAAAGTTACAGCACTGCAAATTCTAACCCCCAGAGAACGGGAAATATTTGATCTGCTGATCAATGGTATTAATGTTAAAACTATCGCAGAACAACTCTATCTCAGTCATAAAACTGTTCATGTTCACCGCGCCAATATTCTTAGCAAACTCCAGTGCGATAGCACCATTGATCTGGTTCATTACGCTCTGCAACACCAGATTCCAATGGGGAATCCATGAACAGAGGATCACGATTTGGCCTGTTATCACTCTTTCTGCTGATTTTTTATTCGCTGAGCTGGCTTGCTCTGTGGACCATCAGCTTCTACCTGAATGACAATGGACAACAAGCTGCACTACTTCTGCCACAAGGGTTGCGGCTAGCGCTGTTTATCCTACTGGGACGTCGTTACTTGCCCACCTTATTAGCCACTGAGATTATTATCCTGCTATGGCTCGGCAGCGAACAACTTATTACTCACAATATCATTCTGTTATCACCCTTTCTCAGCCTAATACCCACCCTTATCGTGCAACAATTCTGGTGGCGCTATCCCCTGTATTGGCAACGGCTCTCAATTCTGCTGGCTGGCGTAGCCGCCAATAGCGTATTGCAGGCTGTTTGTCTGGGATTTACGCTGACTGCCGGCACCAGCCACCTGTTTCTCACCTCGTTAACCGGTGGAGTTTTATTGTCACCTTTTGTTTATCTGATCTATGAATATCTACGTCAGCAACATCTAAAAAATATGCTGCAACCGAGTGACCCTGATCCTCAGTTACGCCCTTCTTTGTTGATGTGGTGTTGTCTATTCTGCTTGCTAGGATTAAGCGCCCAGATCTTTATGTCACCAGAAATTGAAAACCTTTTGGTGATTCTCATATTTATCCCTAATGTCTTTATGGCCTACCGTTATGGCTGGCAAGGCGGCGTACTGGCGGCTTTACTAGGGAGCCTAATGATCACATCAGCTCGGCAATTCAGTGGCGCTTTTAACGATTTAGGCGAACTGGAAATGTTCCTGACCATTCAGGCCCTCTTAGGCATAGGTCTGGGGATAGCAATCAGCCGCCAACAACAGCTCGCTGAAAATTTACAACGTTACCATGAACTCTTAGAGCAGGAACTAACCGCCCGCCATACTCTGATGAAGAAGCTGGTTCACACAGAAGAAGATATTCGTAAAAGTATTGCCCGCGAGTTACATGATGAAATTGGTCAGAATATTACTGCCATTCAAATTCAGGCAACGCTGATAAAACGTACCGCCATCACCCCGGCAACAGAAATGATCGCAGAACAGATCAATAACCTGGCCCAACAGATCCACCAATCCACCCGTCAATTATTACGCCAATTGCGCCCACCGGTTTTGGAAGAGATGTCCTTAGAAAAAGCGCTTCACCATCTGATCCATGAATTTGCGTTTAAAGAACAACATATTGATTGTCGGTTGGACTACCAGCTTCCTCAAAATCCAACCAATGAAACGGTGGTTTTTACCCTTTACCGTCTGGTTCAAGAGTTACTGAACAACGTTAGTAAACATGCCAAAGCGACTCGAATCGCTATCATCCTGCGGCAACACCGGGATGTGATCGAACTCAGAATCAGTGATAACGGCATCGGCATTACAGAAGATAAAAGAAAAGGTGGATTTGGCCTCCAAGGTATTGAAGAACGTATCCGCGCGTTAGGTGGAGATTGGCAGTTAAGTAATGATAACGGCACACGCATAATTGTTAAGCTGCCCACAAATTCCGATGAAAATCAGGCATAACTAGGAATTATTCTTAGTTTCCTAAAACCTTATCCCATCCATTTTCATCAACCTTTCTTTATATACCCTATGGATTTCAAGATGGATCGCGACGGCAAGGGAGCGAATCCCCGGGAGCATAGATAACGATGTGACCGGGGTGAGTGAGTGCCGCCAACAAAGAGGCAACTTGAAAGATAACGGGTATATTTCATTTTCATGGAGGAGCCGGGTATGCAAGCCACCAGCCAGAAACAGATTTCACAACACTATCACCGCTGGCGCAGCCGTTTGCTGATTTCCATGATCATTGGCTATGCCGCATTTTATCTGACGCGAAAAAGCTTCAACTTTGTTATGCCGGTTATGCAGTTGGAACTGGGATTGGATAAAGGGCATATCGGCTGGATAACCACTCTGTTCTATCTGACTTACGGCAGCTCAAAATTTATTTCTGGTGTATTTCATGATCACACCGGTTATCGCTGGTTTATGGGTGCCGGATTAGTGATGACAGGTGTGTTAAACATTATCTTTGCTTTCTGCTCATCATTTTCTGCACTGCTGATCATCTGGACACTGAACGGCTTCTTTCAGGGCTGGGGATGGCCCCCCTGCGCCAGATTACTGACACACTGGTACTCCCGCAATGAACGCGGCTTCTGGTGGGGATACTGGAATACCTCCATTAATATCGTCGGTATTACCGTCCCGATGTTGTCCGCTTTTCTGGCGACAACTTACGGCTGGCAAACAGCGCTGATGATGCCGGGAATTATTGGCATTTTATTAGGCATCTGGCTCTGCCATCAGTTATGTGGCACCCCACAACAGCACGGTTTGCCCAGTGTGGGGCAGTGGCGGCAGGATTCACTGGAGCTTCGACATGAACAGCTATCGCACCCCATGCCGATGATGCAGATACTACGGGATACCATCTTAATTAACAGAACTATCTGGTTGCTAGGATGCTCCTACATTCTGGTCTATCTCATCAGAATGGCGATTAACGATTGGGGAAACTTGTGGTTGTCAGAAACACATGGCGCCAATCTGCTCAGTGCCAATGCGACGCTCTCGCTGTTTGAACTCGGTGGTTTAACCGGCGCTCTGTTTTCCGGTTGGGGATCTGATTTACTGTTCCGCGGCCAACGCGCCCCAATGATTCTCCTGTTTGCTCTTGGGCTATTCGTGACTGTCACCGCATTGTGGCTCACTCCCATTCATCACTATGCGCTGTTGGCAGTCTGTTTTTTCAGTATCGGTTTTTTTGTATTTGGCCCGCAAATGCTGATTGGGCTGGCAGCAACGGAATATTGCCATAAACAAGCTGCCGGCACCGTCACGGGTTATCTGGGATTGTACGCCTACCTAGGCGCAGCAATCGCAGGCTGGCCACTAAGTCAGGTGGTTGCCCACTATGGCTGGTCAGGGATGTTTGCCCTGCTCACCGCCGCAGCCGCCATGATGGGTTTGCTGTTGATGCCACTGTTAATGGCAGACGTTGGTAAAAGGGAACATATGGCAAGGGTAGCCTCGCTACTTTCTAATAATAAGCAGTTTTGAATACTAAGGACAAAATAATGAAACTGAAACCTCTCTCTACACTTATTGCAGCCGGTCTGGCCGTTGCTGCATTTACCAACAGTGCTCAGGCCGCCGGACGTTTGATCGTTTATTGCAGCGCGACTAACGCCTTGTGTGAAACTGAAACCAGAGCATTCGGTGAAAAATATAATGTAAAAACCACTTTTGTCCGTAACGGTTCAGGCAGTACTCTGGCAAAAATTGAAGCCGAAAAACGCAATCCACAAGCAGATATCTGGTACGGCGGGACTCTGGACCCGCAATCTCAAGCGGGAGAGATGGATCTACTAGAACCTTATAAATCCCCTAATCTGACACAAATCATGCCACAGTTCCGCGACCCGGCTAAACGTAAAGGCAACTACAGCTCCGCCGTTTACGTCGGTATTCTCGGCTATGGCGTCAACACTGAACGTCTAAAAGAGAAAAATCTGCCGATTCCAACCTGCTGGAAAGATCTCACCAAACCGATATATAAAGGCGAAATTCAGATTGCCGATCCTCAAAGTTCAGGCACCGCTTACACCGCGTTAGCAACCTTTGTTCAGTTATGGGGCAAAGATCAGGCATTTGATTACCTGAAAAAACTAAACGTCAACATTTCTCAGTACACCAAATCCGGTATTGCCCCAGCACGAAATGCCGCTCGCGGCGAATCCGCGATTGGTATCGGTTTCCTGCATGATTACTCATTGGAAGTAGAAAATGGCGCCCCACTAAAACTTATCGCGCCATGTGAAAGTACCGGTTATGAAATCGGCGGCGTAAGTATCATCAAAAATGCCCGCAATATGGACAACGCCAAACTGTTTGTTGACTGGGTGTTATCCAAAGAAGCTCAGGAATTGAGTTGGAAGAAAGGAAAAGCTTATCAGATCCTGACCAATACCAAGGCGAAAGCTTCTCCTTTGGCGCTTAAATTATCCGATCTGAAACTGATTAATTACGATATGGATAAATATGGCGCCAGTGATGTACGCAAAGAGTTAATTACCAAATGGGTGACAGAAGTGAAAATGGCTAAATAAAGTCAGTCAAGGGCGGATCACCTCCGCCCTTAAGAAGCTATCTCACAATAATAATAAAATGGAAGGAAATTATGTCTCACGCATTTACCCTGCCTATCAGACAGAAGCAGGATGCCGTGTTCTGGTGGATTGCTCTAATGTGGCTGGCCTTCGCGCTTTTGCCATCATGGAGCCTGGACTACGGCCTATTCGACTCTACTCAAGATGAACTTCTTGCCGCCTATGGCTGGAACAGATTAAACATCAGTTTACTGTGGTTCCTGTTACCCTCAGTGCTACTACTACGCCCACTGACACCAGCAAACCGCAATCAACATCGACGCCACTATTTTGACGCTGGTTATGCTTTATTATGCGCTCTATTTGTGGTTATTAGCGCAGCTATTATCGGTCGTGGGCTAGGCTACTCGACGATTTTCCTGTTTATCTCACTGGGCGCGATTATTACTCTGGCTCTGTCTCGCCTTGAATGGCTTGGTGGTGACAGTTTTGTTATCGGCTCATTGGTCGCGGTTATTGCCCTAATCGGCATATTTATCCTTTATCCGAGTATTGCCATCTTTATTCCGATGTTTACGGATGATGCCGGTCAGTTTGCCCCATTTGCTTTTATATCGATCCTGGGGCAGGCACATATTATTCAGGTTATCATCAACTCCATTCTGCTCTCTCTAGCCGTTGGTATAGGTTGCACTTTCTTCGGGCTGGTACTGGCAATTTATACCGCCAGAATCGCCCGCCGTTCCGCCATTATTGGCCGGGTATTCTCTATCTTACCCATCGTAACGCCACCGTTTGTGGTTGGTTTAGGCGTCACCCTAATGATGGGCCGTTCCGGTTATATCACTGAATTTATGGCAACCTGGTTTGGCCTAACCAACACCAACTGGCTGTATGGCTTTACCGGCATCTGGCTGGCGCAAGTTCTAGCCTTTACGCCAATGGCATTTATGATCCTTGATGGCGCTATCAAAACCATCCATCCCTCATTGGAAGAAGCTGCTTATACTCTGCGAGCCAATCGCTATCAGACATTCTTCAATGTTTTTATTCCGCTGTTAAAACCGGCACTGGCGAACGCTTTCCTGATTGTCATTGTCCAGTCGCTGGCAGATTTCAGTAACCCATTGGTACTGGGCGGTAGCTTTGACGTACTGGCGACCCAGATCTATTTCTATATCACCGGTTCTCAACTCGACTATCAGGCCGCCAGTACTCTCGGCGCTTCACTGCTGGTTTTCTCATTACTGGTCTTCTGCGTGCAATATCTGTGGATTGGTAAACGTTCCTACGTCACGGTTTCCGGCAAATCCTACCGTGGTGACGTACAACCGTTGCCAACTTCGCTGGTTTGGGGGGTCTGTGTCATCCTATTTATCTGGGTTGTGTTCAACATTTTGTTATACGGCAGCATCTTCTACGGCAGTTTCACCGTCAACTGGGGAGTGGATTACACTCTGACCTTAGATAACTTCATCAAACTGTTCGGTCAAGGTCTGCACGATGGCGCATGGCCATCATTACTGGATACCCTGCTCTACGCCGGTATCGCCGCCCCCATTACCGCGATCCTCGGTCTATTGATTGCTTACATTGTCGTACGCCAGGAATTTCGCGGTAAAAAAACCATCGAATTCACCACCATGCTATGCTTTGCCGTACCGGGTACCGTCGCCGGAGTTTCCTACATTCTGGCCTTTAATGATTCACCTTTTTATCTCACCGGAACCGCAGCCATCGTCATTATCTCCATGACCATGCGAAACGTGCCGGTAGGTATCCGAGCAGGCATTGCCGGTCTTGGACAAATTGATAAATCACTGGATGAAGCTTCACTCAGCCTGCGCGCTGGATCGATGAAAACCATCTTCCATATACTGTTACCCTTACTGCGTCCGGCGATTTTATCTGCACTGATCTACAGCTTTGTTCGTGCGATTACCACCGTCAGCGCGATTGTCTTCCTGGTCACACCAGACACCCGCGTAGCAACCTCTTATATTCTGAATCGAGTGGAAGATGGTGAATACGGGGTTGCTATCGCTTATGGCTCGATCCTGATTGTGGTTATGCTGGCCATTATTTTCTTATTTGACTATCTGATTGGCGAAGCGCGGATCTCTCGCTCCAAAGCCAAAAATGCACAGTAATCACGGAGTGACGATATGACACAACAAAATTTTGTCGAACTGAAAAATGTAACCAAACGGTTCGGTAGCAACACCGTGATCGATAATCTGGAACTATCTATTCCGCAGGGACATATGGTCACGCTGCTAGGGCCATCCGGCTGCGGTAAAACCACCGTATTGCGTCTGGTCGCCGGGTTGGAGAAACCTAGTGAAGGTAAGATTTTCATTGACGGTGAAGACGTTACAGATCGCTCTATTCAGCAACGGGACATCTGTATGGTATTTCAGTCCTATGCCCTATTCCCGCATATGTCACTGGGGGAAAATATTGGCTACGGGCTGAAAATGTTAGGACGGCCTAAAGCGGAGATACGCGAACGGGTTAAAGAGGCACTGGAGCTGGTGGACTTAGGCGGCTTTGACGATCGTTACGTAGACCAAATCTCTGGCGGGCAGCAACAGCGTGTTGCTCTCGCTCGCGCACTGATCCTCAAACCTAAAGTGTTACTTTTCGATGAACCGCTGAGTAACCTTGATGCTAATCTGCGCCGCAGTATGCGCGAGAAAATCCGCGAATTACAGCAGCAATTTAATATCACCTCGCTATACGTTACTCATGATCAAAGTGAGGCATTTGCAGTTTCCGATGCGGTACTGGTGATGAATAAAGGTAAAATCATGCAAATTGGCACGCCACAAACACTCTATCGCCAGCCAGCATCTGAGTTTATGGCAAATTTTATGGGAGATGCCAATATCTTCCCGGCGACTTTGGGTGCTGATTATGTCGAGATTTTCCAATATCGCCTGCCGCGACCAGCAAACTTTACCACCAACCGACAATCGGTAACGGTAGGCGTCAGACCGGAAGCCATTACCCTGAACCGGGATGGAAATATCAGCCAACGCTGCACCATCAGCCATGTGGCTTACATGGGGCCACAATATGAAGTCACAGTAGATTGGCAAGGGCAAACGCTGTTATTACAGATTAACGCCACCCAATTGCAACCCAATGTCGGCGATAATTACTATCTGGAAATTCATCCGTTTGGGATGTTTATTTTGGTAGAGCAAAGCAGCCGTTAATTTGATTGCAAAAAATCCTGACTTTCCGATCAAGAGGCCGCCAGTTGGCGGCCTGTAACCCTCAAGAATGTTTTTCAATGACCAAATCAACGCCCTCATTTTTTATTTTTAAGATTATCCTAGCCTTATATACAAAAAAACGTATGATTGGATATACAAAATTTAGTATAATGGATATCAAATGCGGAAACATCTTAGTTTTATCGATAGCAGCCTTGACGATTTACGGTCTTTTCCCGAAGACGCCAGACAGAACATTGGGTTTCAGCTTGATCGTGTGCAACAGGGGCTGGAGCCAGATGACTGGAAGCCATTAACTATTGTAGGAACTGGCGTTCGCGAAATTCGTGTAAGGGACGAAAGCGGTATTTATCGGGCGATGTATATCGCTAGATTTGAAGAAGCTGTTTATGTACTGCACTGCTTTCAAAAGAAAACACAGGCGACCAGTAAGCAGGATGTGGAGCTTGCCAGAAAACGCTTTAAAGCACTTATACAGGAACGGAAATTATGAAAATACAGACTTTTGAAAACGTATGGGACGCGATCAGTGATACATCGGAACAAGCCGAAAACATGAAGATCCGAGCGCAGCTAATGAATATGCTCAATGAATGGATAGCAAAAAGGGGATTTACCCAGGCTGAAGCCGCCAGAATGTTAGGGATTACCCAACCCCGTGTTTCAGAACTTGCCAGAGGGAAAATACAGCTTTTCAGTGTGGATAAACTGATTGCAATGATGGCTCATGCAGGTCTGTATATTCGGCATATTGAGATAAGCGAGCCGGAAGTCGCTTTAACCGAGTTACCCGCCGTTTAATCCTTGCAAAAGTGAGATCCCGTGCTTAATGCGCTGAATTTCACTTTTACCTGACAGCTCCCATGCCGTAGCGGGCTGATTGTGAAAAACCAATAATCCTTCCGCTTGAAGAAGCTATGCGCCAATTGCCCATTCAGGCAATAAGCAGTTCATTGATAGATTGATTGATGCTTGTGCAGTAATAGCAAACGCCCGGTGACGCTCTGGTGACAAACCTGTGCTAACTTTGCCACTATACAATTTGTAAAGTTTTACTTGTAAGGTTCTATGCCGTCTTTTTTACACTCATCAAAGAAGATAACCAGAGATTTAACGCCCTCTTCCTTCAACTCACCAATGTTATAAGCGTAAAAGTCAGCACCACCACTTAACCCGACAAACTCACCGCGAAACATCTCTATTTCTAGGTCAAAAGTGACAACAGCCACATGGCCGGCAATTTTTAATGTACTGTTCATCATATCTCAATCCCCAATTAAAACAGCAAGAACCTGGCAAATAATAGAAATAAATTTACCAGATTCCTGATTAAATATTAAATACAAAAACAGCGACAAATAAACATATTATTTAAGTAGCTCTCTTACCTGACCAGCAAATGCCTCACCGCCATCTTTCGCAGTATAACGTACATGCAAAATAATATCGGTCAAATTATCCAGAATATCTCGCTGTATACTATCTGTTGCCGCTGATGGGAAGGTGAGTTTCCAGTCAGAAACCGCCCCGGTTCCTTCAAAAGGTAAATAGCGATCATCACCGAAATTAAGATTAAATGTACCGCTATCATTAATCCCTGATGAAAGTGCGATTTGTTGACTCGCTCTCAAATTGGTGACAATTTGCTTATTATCGCCCTCCTTATTTGACAGTAAATATTTCACACCATTAATATCCGGCGTTTTCAACGTATAACTTTTCGTTTGAGTTAAGGTCGCTTTAATATCCTGATAAGGACCAATTAATGTTGGTAGCGTGACTGATACAGAAGTGATTTGGCGTAAATAATGCCCGGCATAATCTTGATCAAATAACTTTTCATTCAGTATAAATGTCATTCCTTCACCGGTTTTAAGTTCAGATTGAATCTCTGCCCATTTTTTAGTACCAGATAATAGATTTTTTAACGAGATTGTTTTAGTTAACTCTAAACGACGTTCATTACGATTCAAATAAGCTGACTCCATTTTCAGTAGATTCAATTTAATCTTTTCACCTACCAATAAACCATTATGGTTATCATCCCAACCATTTTGCACAATGAATTGTGTGGCAAAATCCCCCATTTCATATTGCCAGCATGCTTGTGCATTTAAACATAGCGAAAGCACTGCATCGTAAGCCTGACGATATAATGACATCATCTGATCATTCAGCCATTGATAAAGAGAAGATTTCGTTACTCTGGTCACTGTAAGAAACTGATACATATCCTGCTCTTTTTGCAATTGAGCCTGAGATTGTTGTAATGTTGTATTCGCGGCGGAGATTTGCGCCTCTTGTTGTTCAAGCTGTTTTTTTAACATTTCCAGCTCACTTTCCGCCTGTTTATATTGAATCTCCCACTCCTCACGTCGCCGGTTATAACCCGCTTTAACACTCAATGTATCACTCGCCATTTGCATGATTAATGATGCAGTACGTGTAATACCCGCAGAACAAACAAGCGGCATATGCCATCGTTGTCCGCCAAATGACGTTCCCGCAATGCTAGGTATCAACGAGGCGGCACCGGCGGCAGTTAACATTCCTTCCTCAACAGAAGAGATAATTTTTGCCGTACCTTGTAAATTCAGAGCATTGGTTTCATCTGTAGAAATGTTTTCATCATAAAGCGCCTGATAATGATCAATCCGTTGTTGTAATGTCTGCTGACTTTTTAATAATGCCTCTTTCCCTTTTTCAGCAACTGCGACAGCATCTTTCTGTAATGAAATAGCAAAAATAGCTAAATCTTTCAAATGTAATTGATTCAACTCTTCCTGTTCCGCGCAATCTTTACGTTCTTGGGCACTCAAGAGTAAATCACCAAAATGACTTAATGTATCTACTGCATGATAAACACTGGGTAATAATGCCCGGAAACGATAAGGCGGTATATTCAAAATACCCGTACTACCTGCTGCCAATAATGATCCACCATTTGCTAGTAAAGCAAGCAGATTTTTTGGATCAACCGGTGTTGCATATAATGGTAACGACAAAGGTTTACCATCTAAAGTCAAGTTGTGACGCAAATTATAAAATCTGCTGGATAAAATATCCCAATACCACAATAAATCATTGTTCAAAGGCAGTCGGAAAATAGCATTATCCACCGCCGTATGAGCACCGACTTTAGTGGCTGGAAGATCAATTAATATGTCTGGATCAATATTACTCTCAAATTCGCGTAATTTATTATTCTTTGAAGAGGTAATATCTGCCAATTCAACAGGTAGCCAATGACTGACTAAATCAAAATCGGGTCTGGGACCCAGTAATTGTTGTGCTTGAAGATAGCGTAATTTAGCATTATTCAATCCGTCATTGGTCAGAAAGCGATAAAAACTATCACCAAAATCAATTAAGTTCTGCACATACATTTGAAATATGGCTTTCTTATAATGTACCGGATCTGCATAAGCTATCGCATCTGGATCTTGTAATCCTTTTAGTTGTACTGAGCTATCTTGGGAAACCTCTAACAGGCTGCAATTCCAATAGTTTGGGCTACCATTAGCCTTATTTTTTACTCCTGGATTGAAAATATAATGCAACCAGTTTTGAGCATCCTGATATTGTTGTGAAGCATTGAGTTGATACGCAACTAAATAAGGCACATGGAAGAAAAGCTCCCAGAAATAAATACTATTTGCTCCATTAAGCGCTGAATCATTATTTTCATCACTCCCCAAGATAGGCGGTTCATTAATATGTTGAGCCTCCCAACTCAGTACATCAGCAATAGAATGGTTAGCCCGCGCAATAAGCTCCTTGCCAAATAGGGTATTTAATCTAATAGATCGATATTTAAATTGTAATTCAGTAATATCCAGATACTGCGCTTGCGTTTTTTTATCATAGGCCAACAGTAAATTAGGATAAGGCGTTTTATTTAGTTTAACTTCATAATAGTTATAACCTAAGTCCGCATCTTCACCCTCTTTCTTATAACCTAATTTTAAAAATACACTCGAATCCTTACCATTTATTTTATCGAGATCAAGTTCTACAGTAGGAATAATACTCTTTCCATTGAGTAATTGGCGTTCTGAATATAACAGACTATCGCTTCCCCCGTTAATATTCCATAAACAGAAATCAGCCTCCCGATAATCTGACTGATCAATATCTACTTTTGGCGTTCCATCGCCAGAAGCAACAAGCTTACCACCATATTTATTGAGTTCTGAACTAAATGCTTTAGCTTCTTTTAGTCCAAACAGTGGTACTTCCATTTCTTTGGTAAAATGATAGGCGTTACCCTGCTTTTCTCCCCATTCAGAAAAATTAACATTCAGCTCAGGATAACCACTTTGACTGGAATTAAACATAATATAAAAATAGTCACCTGCGGCATAACCATTATCATTAATAGTCACCGAGACAGAAACTGCTATTTTTCCATTATTTTCTTTAGCGCCATCAGCGAGTGAAATATTAACCTTTCCTGCTCCACTAGCTTTACGTTTAAGATCAATATCACATGCTACAGATTTAATAATCTCTTTCCCAATCGACAAACTATTATTACCACGGAGACGTAGTTTTCTACTACCCATTTCAGCAAATAGTGTCATTTTCCCTGTCGCAAGCCCAGGGTAACTTTTTGACTCCAAATAAACAGGCTTATCAACTAATTTATATGCATCCCCAAAATAGGCTGACAACATATTTGATTGTGCAAGATCTTCCGTAGGATTAGATTTAATCTGTTGATAAATATAAATATCTAATGGCTGCTTACCAACCTTAGGCACAGGAACTTCATTAAATAGTAAATTACAAGAGTATGGATGATAATCTTCTTCTGATATATTATTATTTAATTTTTCTGTTTTATAAATAGCAGAAATAACTAATACAGGCTCAGCTCGCAAATCCATTAATGCAATTAGTTCAAAACCACTATTAACTTTAATCTTATCACCAGTAAAAGTGCGTAATTTATTTGGAAGACTCCATTCACCATTAAATTTTCGATATATCAAATTAATACTATAATAATTTTCTTCTTTATTATTAGCTTCATGCGCTAACCAAATGATATGAAGACGACCATCAATAACAATTGGCCGGATCTTAATCACTTCCCCAGTAGCAGGAATGCCAATTTTCTCCCACTCTTTCCAAGCGGTAGGATTAATGATATCTTGCATATTTCGATTAGCCATATTCAGCGATCGCCAGTAATATTGACCTGGCGTAATATTCATTTTACCAATAAAATAATATTCAGCCTGAGCGGGGGCTAATTCTTTAGTCGTATTGATATAGCCACTCATTAACTCTAAGTTACTTATCTCTTCAAATTTATTCAAGTAATTCAATATGGCTTCCTGAACAACCTCGTCACTCAATTTCCCTTTATTTAAATTATCCTCTAACTCCTTAAAATCACTTGTTTTACCTTGACGTAATATAGGGCTAATATAATTCTCTGGATAATTCCATAATTGTTGAAAACCCGCCCAAATATTATATTGGCTTAAAACATTATTCCATTTTTCTACTTTATCTTCATATTGATAATCATACCCGGGTTCCATATTAAGCATAATACCATTAATATATTGCTGAACACTGGAAATCGCTTGAGCAACGACACTGGTATTAACCTGACTAGATACCTGATTATCAATAAGTAAATATTGATACAAATCATCCGGCGTTTTTAAATCAGGTACATTAGCTGTTTTTGAAATATGCCCCAAGTAATAACTCACCAATCCATCACGAACATTCTCAGCTAATTTTTTAGAAACAATATTTTTCATATCCTGAACCTCTATTAAAAATTTGTTATTCCATCATGACAATTATATTTACAGAGTTGCGACTATCGCTGTACCAACCTGTTTATAATCCTCATAAGAGGAATGAGCATTAATATTTATTGTCGCTAACAATGAACGCATGGAAAGTGCCATTTCCTCAGACCAAACTTTAAGTCTCATCATGATATCTATTTCGGCCAACGTTTTTGCTATATTATCTTCTTTGCCAATAATATACGAATTAGCTAATAGCACTTCATCACTCTGCCATGACAATAGTTCAGTTAATATCTTCACTATATTAGCTTTATCGTTATTTTGACCATCCATATTAACTAGCTGTAAATAACGAAATATTTTATCTTCCACGTTATTTAAACAAGCAACTAATTGCATCCAATCCCGATAGCGACTGAAATAATAAATAACCGATAAAGAAAGTTGCGTGCTCTGGCAGCCAAACCATTCAGGATGTTCAGAAAAATGACTTAACATCACAGTACTCAGTTGAAAAGTCTTAATCACTGAAATATATCGCGATAAATCATACATCAGTATCAAATAATCCTGACCGATCATCTCTGGTTGTAAATTTTTCTTATCAAACAGTTCAAATGATTTCAATAAAAAATCGTAGCTACTTGAGCCAATCCAATTTAAAATAAATAAAGGAAACGGTTGTGATAACTGAAATGCATTTACTAACATACTGGCCGATATTGCATTTTGTGCAGATTGAGCTTGAGTAATAATTGCAGACCATTGTTCAGTAATAGATACTTTGACTTTCTCATCAAGTAATATACTTTTTATCGCTTTATTAATTTCATCAGTAATATTAACATCAGGCTTAACTAAACCATATTTTTGATGAGATACTGCATTTAAAACAATTTGACGTGGAGTTAACCAATCAATCAAATCACCATTATTATCTAATGCTGGTACGATATTTGATGATAAACTTTCCAGGGTTAAACTCTCTGAATTACGATGCAATCCAACTTGATTAATAAAAGCCACTTGCGCCGCATTTCCTGTCATAACAACTTCATTAGCTGGTAATAAGAATAGTTGAAGAGTACCAACAGATAATTTATTTATTCTCAACCATTCTGTAGTTTGATCCATTGCAATCATAATATCCAGAATATCTGTTTGCCTATTATTTCCTAATTGCGATAAATAAGGCATACCCGCGACCTGTTTTAATACTTTATTTCCACCTATCAACGTTAAAAGAACTACACCTTCCTGTGGTGTTAACCCCAAAATTCTCGACAGTTGCACAATACGATAAAACGCAGAAACAACAGAAAGTGAACATGTTAAACTCTTTTTATCCATCGATTCAGCAACTAATGGTGCTAATAAAGAAAAATCTTTCGCTTTAATTTTCAATCCAGCACACAACTTACTAATGATAGTATCATCCTGTTTTTTCTCTGAATAAAACTCACAATCATCTATCACCAATGGTGCATCAAATAGCGAAGATAAATTGAATATCTGATCAAAAAAAGGAATCGCTGTACCTATCGAAAAGGGCGTAATTTGATATATCAACGCAGCAAAATCATCAGGTGAAATATGATATTTTTTATTCCAATGATGAAAAACACCTAACATACGTAAGGTATTATCATTCATCTGTAATTGTTTATTTGCATCCCCTTCTGCCCGCATCGTTGCAGTTACCAATAAATCAATTTTATCTACCGGCAATTTAATCCATTTCCACAATCGTATCATGCGATTTAACCTATCAAAGCGTTCATGATTCACACCTGATAATTTATTTACCGCTTGTGGTAAATTACCACTTGAGGCAAACTCACGATACAAATGTAGGAAATCACTCTCTTTTGCATTCGGCCCATTAATAAAAACGGCACCATAACGATAAGGAGCCGCAGGTATACCTAAATTAAGCACATTTTGAGATAGTCTCACATTATTTTGCTCTAATGCAGCCTCTTTATTTGTCGATATTCCTTTTATACATAATAATTGCTCAACCTCCGCGACAGAGAGAGCTGTTTGTGTAATAAAAGTTGATAACAACTCAAGTAGCTCTGCATTATTAACACCGTAATTATCCTGATAGAATTGGCTATTAGAGGGATTCAATGGCTCATTAATTATTTTTTGCTGAGAAATTCCTAACTGATTTGTTAAAGGTGCCACAAATTCTCCATTAGCAGTATTCAGATTGGATTTAAGAAAATAAGGATAACTCTTATCTGTCTGTTGCACCATTTCCAAACAAAAAAGTTTTTTATTATCAAATGTTAGATTAATTTGGTTTTGTGCATAATCATAAGGAAGTTGAAATGGATAACGTACATTAGCCAAAAGATCATAACTGGATAAATTGGTCTTTCCTTGTTGTCTTAGCATAACTTCCAAACGTTGATTTAGCATAGCATTAACCAATGACAGTGTTGAAATCTCTTGATTAATACTCACTTCATCCAGCATTAAATGCGCTAAATCAGAGCGGCGCTCATCTATTTTAATGGCCTCAGCACCCGCATTGTATTCAATATCCATCGCTAATTTATAAATCTCTGCTAAATAAGCAACCGGTGAATTATTTGCTTCCGGTGCGCCATTTGGACAGTATTGCTGCCAATTATCTTGAAATAAGGATTGATATTGGGGACCTTCTTTTAATGAAAGAGAAGAATAACTCCTGGCATATGTATTATGAGTGTAATGCTGCTGGCGAAATTTACGCGCTATTTGTATAGCATAGCTGTTTGCTGTATCATAAATATCTTCTGCCTGATGATTTGAATTATACTTATCTAAAAATAGATTACGGGGTATTCTTATAATATCAAAAATAGATTTATAATCTGATTCAATTATCTTATCGGTAAAATTATATTTATTACCTAATTTCTTTAGCAACGGGCTGATATCATTATTCATAGGATCGCCTTTATTCATCGGAAATATACAGGATGGATGTTTTTTTCTAAAAAATAATAGATTAGAGAACAGAGATGCAATAAATAATAAGAAATTTATTGCATCATCTGGTGGTTATTAAAAGTCGTTAACTATTAACTGATTTTCGGCTCAAGTGTAATCAAAGCATATCCCGCACGATTGGGTTTATTTTTATGTGTCACTCTGAGTAAAACAATTTCTGAACAAGTAATATCACTTGGTGCAGTATAAGTTGCAGTATACTTTTCTATGTCATTACCAAACTCATCTTTTATAACTTCTGGCTCACCTACCTTAATATTTCCTCTTGCAGGCATAAGGCTCCATTCACTTGGAGAAGTCAAATCATTACCCATAGAAGAGAATTTCGTTACTTCATCGGGTGTTAATAACTCTTTACTATAACTCGGATCAATCTTGAATTCTGCTATAGTACTTTTACTAATAAGCAGAATATTAACTTTATCTAAATCACCATTATCAGCAACAGCCGTCACCGTAACCATATTATATCCGGCCGGAAAAGAGGCTGGAGGCGTATATTTGCCATTCGCATCAACACCACCATAACCAGTACCCGTTTCCACACTCCAATTCACTTTCTTATTGCCATAAACAGTAAAATTGACATTCTTATTAACATCATTTTCATTAATAACAACAAAAGAAGGGCTAATCGATACTGAGGAAGGCAACAGAGTGACAACCGCTGAAGCTTTAGCATTTGTGCTTGAGTCTGTCGCAGTAATTGTCACAATTTGACTATTCCCTTTTATCTTAGTCGGTGCCATGTAATCTCCTGTATTTGCATTAATACTCCCCAATTCTGCTGGAGTAATAGACCAATTTACCGTTGCATTGGTATTAGTTGTAAATTTATGCTTAGTTTTCACTGGCATAGTTAATTGAAGATCATTGATTTTAAAAGCGGTTGATGTTGGAGAAATATCACCAAATAGCACCATATCCCCAGGCACATATACTTTATCAAATTCAAGATAATTGCTTTCAGGGAATAAAAGGTGATTAACGGCAAATAGACTAATGCTATCTAATTCAACCTCTGCAACTTTGGTTAATTTATTTTCAACAACACCTTTAACAATTTCTGCTGTTTTATCAATAAACTCTGATTCAAAATCAGGGCCTATAAGCCCTCCCCAACCAGATGAGCCTTGTTTGTCATATTCGGTTCTCATTCCATAATTTGATTCCAACTCAATTTCATCATTAGAGATAACTTTAGGAGTAATATCAATTGAACCGTCAACATAGAAATCAATTTTTTGTTTAGAATAATGACCACTTATTAGACTATTTTCCAAAACACCGACATTTTGAGTAAAGTGATAGGGCTGGCTATTATTACCTACTCCAGAAAAAATAATTTTTTCTTTTCCAGGTTTAATATACATTCCAGAATAAGGGATTTTTACCTTTTCTGGCCAAATACTAGTGGTACCATTATATTCAACCAATCCTGTCCATACTGTATAATGTCCTCTTTTATATTGTACAGGCTCGTCACTTTCAGAATATCCGTTTGTTATATTCAAATATTTGGCTGAGTCATCTTTCTGGCTATCAATCTTGACCAATTCTAAATTTACACCCGTTGAGCTAGGTAATAAATGTTCATATTGAGGCTTAAGAATATTCTCAAAAAGTATCTTATTACTGATAATTAATACCGCAGATCGATTATCCGGTATCAAATAAGGGAAATTATTTGAGCTAGTCGGTAATACCCCACCGTTAGGATTATAGTTTGTTGCAATAAATAACAACACCGCCCCATGACCATAATTATCAGAACCATATAAATTAGCACCGGGTGCAGGTTGAGTTCTAATCTTAAACATTTTTGGAACCAGTCCAGCCGTATTATCCAGCTTTAAAATACCTAACTCATAAGTTACGTCATTATCTTTGAGCCAATTACGGAAAAACTCCCTGACTTCGGCTGGCGCATCGTCAATAACATTGACTACCCCCAAAGCTCCTGTTTTAAACTCCACGACAACTTTTCCATCATTACCAACAGAACCTGTCGCCGCAATCAAGTCTACGGTTATTGTCATATGGTAATCATTATTCGGCGTAATTCTTTGATAATTCTTTACTCTACCATCATCATAAAGTTCTATTATCGTGCCAGAAATAAAATTTAATTTTACCGTTGCCTGAGAACGTTCAATTGATGAATTTTCAAAGGAAATTAACGGCACTCCCAATATCAAGTTGTCAAATTTTATCTTTTTATTTCCGCTTTCCCAAAAAATAGGTGAAAAATGTGTACCTTCACTCACTTTTCTCACATATTGCTGTTCAAAAAGCATATTTATTTTAGTTCTATCATAGGCAGCAACAATATCCCATCCAAGAGTCTTCGTTTTACCGTTAAAATCATTAATAATGCTATTTTCTGTGATCATATAGTCACCTATTTTAGACGTCATAAAAAATTTGTTATTAGAGGAAGCGTATTAGACAATAGCTGCCGCCATCATATTAATTCAATAATATGAAAGTAATCACTAGAATAATTTATATTTGTGCTCTATTGCCAACTTAGACATAAGTTGAATGAAAAATATATATTATTCAATTTATCCTGATAGATTAATAATCAATTAGGATATATATGATAAGCATAACATATATTAATGAAAATATAATACAGGGAAATATTAACAAAAAACATGTAACGGGTAATATATAATATTAGCCATATAATTAATATTCAAATACAAAAGGCAATAATTACACTGTAAAACATAGATTATAATTTCTGAGAATATCAAGAACCCCTTCTGCGTGACTTATTACGTCTGAGGTTGTTTTGCCAGCAACGAGCAGTAACGTTCGATATCCACATTACCGCCACTGACAATAATCCCTACCCTCTGGCCTCGCAATAGTTCACACATTTTGCGGGCAGCTGCAAAACTCAAGCAGCCAGTCGGTTCGACAACCATTTTCATTCTTTCCGTATAAAAACGCATTGCATCCACCAATTCTTCATCAGAAACAGTGAAAATATCATCAACATTTTTCCGAATAATATCGAAAGTATATTGCCCAAGATGTTGAGTTTGTGCGCCATCAGCAATAGTTTTAGGCGTATCGATGTGAATAATTTTGCCCTGACGAAATGATTGCTGAGCGTCATTACCGGTTTCCGGCTCTACACCATAAATTTTACATCCAGGAGAGAAATGGCGAGCTGCAAGCGCACTTCCTGAAAGCAGCCCTCCTCCACCAAGACAGACAAACAACGCATTCAGTTCACCGACCTCTTCAAACAACTCTTTTGCCGCAGTTCCCTGTCCGGCAATAATATGCGGATGATCATAAGGAGGAATTAAGGTCAATCCCTGCTTTTCTGATAATTCACGGCTAATTTGTTCACGATCGTCCGTATAACGATCATAAAAAACAATTTTACCACCATAACCTCTGGTCGCCGCTACCTTAGCCACTGGCGCATCGAACGGCATAATGATTGTCGCCGAAATATTCAGTATACGAGCCGCCAATGAAATCGCCTGAGCATGATTACCCGATGAATAAGTCACAACCCCATTGCGGCGCTGTTCATCATTAAATTGTGATAACGCATTAAAAGCACCACGAAATTTAAAGGCTCCCATTCGCTGATAATTTTCACATTTGAAAAATAACTTGGCTTCTGTCATTTCATCAGCAGTACGGGAAGTCAGGACCGGAGTACGGTAAGCACAAACTTCTATTCGCCGGGCAGCAGCAATGACATCATCATAAACAGGAATATTTTTCATAGGAATAACCGCAAGTTATATAAAATATCAGACAAAATATCCACACCAGAAAAATTCGTCAATAGTAAAGGTTGTGACTAAATTGACTTACTACAATACCTATAAACAATACCTATAATTCAGAATCTCTGTACGCTTGATTAATTATCGCTTTTGCCATCCATTTAGTGATCTCAATAATTTCCGCATTATCCATCTGCCAGATATCTTTCATCACCAGAAAGACCTCGGAGCCATAAATTAGGGAAAAAGATCGAATGACATTTTCCAAAGTATCCGGCGGAAAATGCCCTTTTAATGGTTCAACAACCATGGCAAGGATATCTTTACGATGCCCACGTACCAGTTTCTTTTCCTGCTTACCCTCAGATAAACATCCCTGAGCCCATTGTTGCAAGGAAACTAACAGGGCAGCACGCAACGCGCCTTCGTATTGAAACATTCGAGGATAAGCAAAATCCAACAACTCAGCAATCCGCTCCTCGGTCTTTTCACTAGCAGGCTGCCAAGTGAGGATCGGCCCAAGGCTGGCACCAACAATCGCATCAATTAAATCACTTTGTGTCGGAAAATAGCGGTATGCTGTTGCCCTGGAAACACCAGCATGCATTGCCAATTCAGAAACCGAAGGTATCGCTCTCTGTTCAAAAAGCTCCAATGCCGCATTGATTAGCAATGTATAAGTTTTTTTCCGAGTACCAGTAAAATGAGTTTTCGTCTTCGAATCTATCATTGCCATAACTCTTCACCATAAAAATCGCAACATTAACACTTATGGTTAAAATATTTTCGCTATCATCACTCTACTCAACCATCTACAAAACGACCAAATTAATTCATTTTATTTATGTATTAAATGGGATGACAATCTCAATTTGGTAATACTACAGTGATACTTAAGTCTCATCTTGACTATAATCTGTCCATGAATGAGTCGTCAGCACTAGGGAAGTATTCACAATTATACCCTATGGATTTCAAGATGCATCGCGACGGCAAGGGAGCGATCCCCGGGAGCATAGGTAACTATGTGACCGGGATGAACGAGTGCAGCCAACAAAGAGGCAACTTGAAAGATAACGGGTATATAATGAAAAAAAGCCAAGGCTATGTTTATATCGCTACTATTTTTGATACCAAGCGCGCAGAAATTTTCTACGTCAGGGATCTGATCAAAAAAGCGGGCCTTGCCGTTCGAACTGTGGATTTGTCTACTCAATCTGACTCACCGTAAAGAGGTGCGGATATTACACAGTCCAAACAGTAGCAGAGCATCACCCGCAAGGCAAAGAAGCTGTTTTTGTGGTGATCAGGGGAAAGCCGTTTCCGCAATATCAGTCGCCTTCAATCTTTTTTTATCAAAACAAACTGATGTTTTAGCAATTCTAGGTCTGGGAGGCTCCTGCGGGACCGCACTGATTACACCGGTAATTTTACCGTCACAATTCGCAAGTAACATTAATGCGCACCATACTGGAAGGGAACCGACAAATGGAAACCTGGATTGCTGAAAAACTTAATCAGTGCGAAGGAAAAGTAAAATTTATTATTCCAGAAGGTGGTTTTTCCGCTCTGGATATTAAAGATGAGCCGTTCTATAATCATGATAATAATCAATCACTTATCCAAGATTTTGCAGCTACATTGATAGAAACGGAAAATAGACAACTAATTAAAAGCCCTCATCATGTGAATTCACCTGATTTTTGCCAACAAGTGATTAACGAATACCGGCAAATGATGGTTTAGCACCAGCGGTAATACCGTTGCAAAAACAACACTGACACTGAAAGATTATATACAACTAATTAATGACTAGGCAAAAAGTTGCCAAAAGAGGGCATTCTAATGCTATTGTTCTATCAGTGATGAACTTACGACGTGTCTGTCAGGACGTTGTACTAAAATAAATTAAAGCAGTTTATTATTCGTGTTCTAAAGGGAAGCCATAAGAACTTCCTGTTAATAACCCTGCTGTAAGATGTTAGGAGTTAACAAACTAAATTAAAACATAAACATACCGGCTTTGTTTTCTCCCTTTCGGAGCTTATTTCCGTCAACACCAGGCTCCTGCGGCCCCCCACCGCAGGAGTTTTTTTATGAATAAACAGGCAATAGGTTAAAATTTGATAAGATATGAGCAGCAGCATTTAGTACGCCAAACAGCAAAATTAAGCCGATCATCACATTGCCTCCCCACACTCGATACATAGGGCTACCAAATCGTTTACGGGATGCTCTGGCAAGTAATGCGGGAACGATAGCAGCCCAAACGGTTGCAGCAAGGCCAGCAAAACCAATCGCATAAATAAAACCATTCGGATAAATCATTCCACCAACCATTGGCGGAAGAAATGTCACTAATACCGTTTTAAAGCGCCCTAGCTTGGTATCGTCAAACTTAAGCAGATCAGCTAGGTAATCAAACAACCCAAGCGTGACACCAAGGAATGAGCTGGCAACCGCAAAGTTAGAAAAGAGAGTCAATAATAAGCCCAGAGCAGAACTGTTCAATCCTCCACTTAATGATTGAACTAAAACATCAATATTGCCCCCCTTTGCTATGATTTCGGCAAAATCAAGCCGGGAAATATTTCCCATTGTTCCAATCAACCAGATCAAATAAAGCACCAAGGCCATTGATGTCCCAATAAACAGGCATCTCTTTATTTTTTCTGGCTCTTTTCCATAATACTTCATCAGGCTAGGAACATTGCCATGATATCCAAAGGAGGCCAGACAGAAAGGTAAAGTCATTAATACATAAGGCCAGTAAGTCGGATTTACTTCAATTGTATTAAATAATACCGCCGGTTTAACGTTATAAACCAAACCGCCAAACGTCATAAAGAAAGTTAATACCTTAGCACCAAGAATAATCGATGTTATCCGACTGACAGTTTTAGTACTTAACCAGACAATAAATGCAACAACAAGGGCAAATAAAAAACCAGCAAGCCCAGGTGAAAAATCTATCGATACTTCTCGCATAGCATGTTGAATAATCGATCCGCTCGCGGAAATATAAGCGTAAGTCAGTATATATAAAACAAAAGCAAGGGTAATACCATTAATGATATTCCAACCATTGCCTAATAGATCTTTTGTTATAGTACTGAAACTTGAGCCAATTCGATAATTAAGATTGGCTTCCAATATCATTAATCCTGAGTGCAACATGCAAAACCAGGTAAAAATCAAAGTGGCAATTGACCAGTAAAACCATGCTCCTGACATGACAACCGGTAAAGAAAACATGCCCGCACCAATAATCGTTCCACCAATGATCATGGCGCCGCCAAATAGAGATGGAGACGATTTTTTTATCGGCAAAGTAGCCATATATGTTACCCTAGCGTGGCTTTATATGATAGGAAGTATAATGGAGGATGCCCTTAAACAAGAAGCATCCCGATTTTTATTATTTAATTGGTTTTAATCTTGCAACGAAATGCCGTAATACGGATGGCTCATAAGTAAACGTTAATCCTTTAATCTGAGGAATTCGCTCCTTCAAGGAAATAAAAGCTTCTACAACATAATCCATATGATCATTAGTATAGACGCGACGAGGAATCGTTAATCGCAAAAGTTCCATTGGTGATGGTTTCTGTTTTCCGGTTGTTGGATCACGCCCCAATAACAAAGAACCAATTTCCACACTTCTTATTCCCGCCTCCAGATATAATTCATTATTCAGTGCATGAGCAGGGAATTGTTCCCCCGGAATATGCGGTAATAATAATTTAGCATCAACAAATACAGCATGACCACCGGTTGGATATTGAATAGGAATACCTGCATCTCTTAATCTATTACCTAAATAAGCCACCTGATTAATACGATATGCCAGATAATCCTCATTCATCCCCTCTTCAAGACCAATTACTAATGCCTCCATATCGCGTCCGGCGAGACCGCCATAAGTCACAAATCCTTCCATTGGCACACAGCGGGTACGCACTTCATTAAAGAGATCTTCATCATCACGAACACAACAAAGACCACCAATATTGACCAAGGGGTCTTTTTTAGCTGACATTGTTAACATATCGCCATATTGATACATCTCCTTGACGATCTGTTTAACGGATTTATTTTCATAGCCCTTTTCTCTTTGCTTAATAAACCAGGCATTTTCACAGAAACGGGCTGAATCAATTACCACAGGAATATCATGTTGCTTTGCAATCTCATATACGGCTTTCATATTAGCCATAGAGATTGGCTGACCACCAGAGCTATTACAGGTAACGGTTGTAATAATCGCGACAACATTATCAACGCCATGTTCTGCTATCGTTTTTTTCAATTCATCAATATCAAAATCACCTTTCCAATCATAATAGGTGGTGGTATCAAAGGCTTTTGGTGTAACAACATTAATCGCTTTCGCGCCATTTAATTCCACATGAGCCGCAGTCGTATCAAAATGGAAATTAGAAATAAAGACCGGATGCGTTGCACCACCTTGTGCTTTTTTACGGGCAATTAATGTCGGAAATAAAATCTGCTCTGCTCCACGCCCTTGATGGGTTGGAATAGTATATTGATAACCAATCAGTTCATTAACTTTATCACATAGACGATAATAGTTACGGGAACCTGCATAAGCCTCATCCCCCATCATCATCCCCGCCCACTGGCGATCGCTCATTGCTCCGGTACCAGAATCTGTCAGCAAATCAATATAAACCACATCACTGGGCAATAGGAATGGATTATATCCGGCTTCTTCCAATGCTTTTTCACGTTCGGCACGAGTAGTCATGCGAATATTTTCTACCATTTTAATACGGAAAGGTTCTGGAATACGTTTCATATATATATTTATCCAATAGTTGGCTATATTTCATTATTCAAGCAAATTTCCAAAAACAGACAGAAATACGCCAAAATAAATGTAATGATTAAAATATTTAATTTTAAATATAACCAAAACAACTAATCAGGGATAAAATGAGAAATACGGTGATCGACATTAAACCATGCTTGCATATTACAAGAACAAATAAAATAATAACGTAAAAATATATAAATCATAAAATGAATTTATTCCCTGATTAAAATCAGCCATTAAGATATAGATAATATTTAAATTATCCGTGACCAATTCCACAAAAATAGAAAACATCAGAAATATAATTTTCTATATAGATTCAACTTAATGAATCAGATAAATCAATAAGAAAAACAGATAATAAATTGATTTTAATAAATATATACCTTATGGATTTCAAGATGCATCGCGACGGCAAGGGAGTGAATCCCCGGGAGCATAGATAACTATGTGACCGGGGTGAGCGAGTGCAGCCAACAAAGAGGCAACTTGAAAGATGACGGGTATAACAATACAATTAACCATATCAATTAAATAAATTACTAACACAGAAAACTACCCCATAAGGGCTTAAAAGAACAAGTTAAATAACATAAAAATTAATAGAATTATTTACCAGATTTTTACGGGAATAAAAAATAGCTTTATTAGACTAAGAGCCTATCCCAATAGGCTCTTAGTCAATTAACATGAAAAATATAAACCTTGATAGCTAAAATATACCTCACAATTTACTCTATTTTTAAATCATATACCCTATGGATATAAATCACTTTATAAAATCCCGCCCTTTATTAAAGGGCGGAAAATAGGAAAAAAAGAGGCAGAATTCTGCATAACGCAATAATGTTAAACAATAGTATTACACAATAATTATACTAACTGAATATTAATAGAATTCCATTTTCGATTAGCTATTTTTTTCAGATCCAATAGACATTGGATAATTAGAAGCTAAATGATTAGGCGCTTGAGAACCGATAATACATGTTGCAGTATGAGATGAAAAAATAACACATTTTGCCGCACATATAGGAAAGTGCGGGTACAATATACAAGCATGGATAGATGTAGAAAAAGCAGAAAAGAAAGTCAATGTTAAAAGGGCCAAAATTAACTGGTGTTGTAGCCTATTTATCATCATATCACCTCGTTGAATGGTATATTTTCATTTCCCTATATTCGATTCCTTTAAATTAATTATAGAACAAAATTTAACCACAAAAATTTTTCTATCACTTCGTTGATAAATCGTTTAAGTTATTATAAAAAATTGAATGATCAAATTTGTCCCCCATAATCCAACAAAATTATTCATCAATATCAAACCATAAATAATATTTAAATAAAACCCTATAATGATTCATTAAGTATGCTTATTATATAGATATCTATAATTGACCAATTTGATATCCTATAAGCCTCAATAATACATTAAAAAATTATGTAAAATATTTTTAACACTGGAATTTGAATTTTTTATCAATTCAAATACTCATTTAAATATCTTAAGTATTTACGACTAAATGTATTTACTTACCTATTGGTTTGCACTCCCTGGCAAAAAATGTACCGGCAGTATCGTAATGGCAAAACCAACCTGATGTTCATCTTGTCTCTGTTAACGGATAAATAAACCATGTACAATACCTGAATATTTCCTGAGTACGCCGCCATCTCAAGAAACAATTTAATTTACCTTTTTCAATAAGCAGGTTTTTCAAATGCATCAAACTGATGTTACTGAGCGCTCGCTCTTTTCGCTAAGCTGGCCGATTTTTATTGATATTCTTCTCCATCTGGCCACTTTATTAATTAATACTTATATGGTGAGCCATGTTTCTACTTCTTATCTGGCTGCTATGGCTGTAGGTAATCAGGTATTTGATCTGTTTATCACTATCTTCAACTTTATCAGTGTTGGTTGCAGTGTCGTTATTGCTCAATATATTGGTGCAGGCAAACGGGATAAAGCCAGCCAAGCGATCCATATTTCTATTGCATTCAACTTTTTGCTTGGGTTTAGCTGTGCGCTGATTACTATCTTCTTCGGCTATAAGCTCTTATCTATCATGAATATGCCGGAACATCTGATGGAAGATGGTTTTAACTATCTGCACATTCTGGGTATCTGTCTTATCCCCGAAGCTATTTCGATTATTCTGGCTGCTTGTTTGCGGGTTTATGGGAAATCAAAACCGGCAATGTATGTTACTTTGATTGCTAACTTGCTGACAGTGCTAGGTAATATGATCGTCCTGTATGGTTTCTTCGGATTACCTAAATATGGTCTGGAAGGTGTCGCCTGGTCTACAGTCTTTGGCCGGATTGTTGCCGTGATCCTATTATTCTGTCTGCTCAGTTATGGCCTGCGGATCAAATTTACGCTGGCAGGTTTCCTACGCTGGTCACAGGGTATGTTGGGCAAAATCTTATATATCGGTTTACCCGCTGCGGGTGAAAACGTCGTGTGGATACTGCAATATATGGCGGCCATAGCATTCATTGGACTGATGGGTGAAATTCCACTGGCAGCACAAACACTCTATTTCCAGCTATCACTGTTTGTGATGTTATTTGGCATTGCCACCAGCATTGGTAACGAAATTATGGTTGGCCATCTGGTCGGTGCAAAGCGGTTTGAAGATGCTTATATTCGTGGCATTAATAGTCTGAAAATCGGCTGTATCGTCACTATTGGCGTGGTCACTGCTTTCTGGCTGCTCAGAATGCCGATTCTGCATTTTCTGACGCAAGATGAAGCCATTATCAAACTGTTGTTACCACTATTCTTGCTATCCGTTTTTCTGGAGCCAATCCGTACCGCAAATATTGTTATGGTGAACGCATTGCGTGCTTCCGGTGATGCTCGTTTCCCACTTTATGCAGCCATATTCTTTATGTGGTGTATTGCTATTCCAGTGGGGTACTTTTTAGGGATCAAAATGGAAATGGGCATTTTAGGTATCTGGATCGGTTTCTTCTGTGATGAATGGTTGCGTGGACTCACTAATATCTGGCGTTGGAAATCTAAAAAATGGCAAACTAAGCGACTCGATATTTGAATGATTAAAATAATTGTTCAACCAGTCGCCTTAACGTAGTTTCTTCCCGTTAAACTCCCACAACAAGAGGTACCCAATAGGTGCCTCTTGTTAATTTAAAGTCATAAATAAGCACTATCGCCAACGTCCAAAATAGTCAGTCATTAAAGAAAACCAATTCTCAGAGGTTTCTCAGAAGCTGACTGGTACTATTATTGAATAATAACCTCAGGTTAATAAGCGAAATTCTACATGCTAAATGTTGCGATCAATATCATTGTAAATATACAACCATATAGAATCACCGATAAAATTATATTATAAATTATTTTTACCAACAATAAACCATTTTATAAAAACCGCCTATGCAACATGCATATATACAATATAAAAAATAATTCCACAGAATGAATAGTATGTAATTACATATTAATCATCGTTACTATTTTAAACTCTCGGTAATTATATTTCCATTATAACTAAAATTAACCAATCTAATAAACTCAATCATTAATTACGTTTATTTTATATAAATCAGAATATATTATAACAATTACATAAAAAAACAGATTTATATTATTCTAAATAATTAAAATATTAGATAAACAACACGAAATTTTCCCTATCAACATTAGCGTAATTCATTTCCGACATTCTCTATTCACCTCCCCCTAAATTAACTCTTCTTAAGTAAACATAAGATTAATTGGCTGAACAAAGTTATCCAAATTGTTATATTTAGCTAATAACCTTATTGAGAAATTTTTTCTTTTCACTATTATGAATTAATGAATGGTTATTAAGCTCATTAAATTAACCCCTCTATTCCTGGGCATATTTATTGTGTTACAACTTGTAATTTCATTAATCACAAAACGTTATTAATTTTTAAATAATTAATTAGGATCATTTAGGTGCGTTCAATGACAAGTAAGGAAACATTTGAGATATTTCCCTCTGTGGATATTGTTGACGGAATAGCAATGACATCGAATTCCGCAATTCGATTAACCCGAGGTGAAAGCCCAACATTACGGAGACCTTTAGGTACCCCGGCAGAAGTAGCACTAGCCTGGCAAAATGCCGGTGCAAAATGGATTCATGTTGTTGATCTTGATGCTGCGTCAGGGCGTGGCTCAAACAGCCATCTTATTGCCGATGTCCTGGCTGCGGTCGATATTAACGTACAAGTCTGTGGCGGAATCAGAGATGAAACCATCTTGCGCAAAGTATTAGCAACTGGATGCCAGCGAGTTAATTTGGGGACCGCAGCATTAGAAAATCCAGATTGGTGTGCCCGAGCCATTGCAGAATATGGCGATAAGATCGCCATTGCTCTGGATGTAAAAAGCACATCGGAAGGTTATCAACTGGCAACACATGGATGGAATGTCAGCAAAGGTAATCTCTGGGATCTCCTTGAGCGCCTCGACAAACAGGGTTGTCAGCGCTACGTCGTAACCGATGTTGAACGGGGGGGCATGATGAGTTCGCCAAATTTCACGCTATTACAGGAAGTCTGCACGAAAACGTCATCACCCGTTATTGCCGGCGGTGGAGTATCAAGCCTGGATGATCTCCGCGCGTTAGCAGATCTGTCCACTATCGGTGTTGAAGGTGCCATTCTTGGTCAAGCTCTACATATTGGTAAGGTTCCTCTCGAAGATGCCCTTGCTGCAACGCAATCATCGAGACACTAGATATGCCTGAATATTTATCTCCTGCTTTGGATCTTCGCTCTATTGGTTTACTGGGCGAATTGCGTGGCGTACCTGAAACACGCTATTTAACGAAAGAAGTGATGGCGTTGCCTGGCTTACTCACAGAGAAGCCAGCATTCGTCGGTTCCCGCGGTATCGCCTATTACGAACAAAAACCGTGTCACGAGCTACTGATGACGGCGAAATATTACACAGAATACATCTCTCAACTTGAGTGTAGCGATAAGCTGTGTACTGCCCCATCAAAATATATATTGGCCGATCATAGTTTGGCAAAATTGCTCAGAATTGTTGATAGCTTATTAAGTTCTCCACAGACGGTTAACGAAGATATTGTGCCATTCATCGATGGGATCAAAGAGTGTGCAAAAATCGTCAGTTCAACGCTGATGGGCACACCATTTACTTTTTCACCCTCGCCAATCCATGACCTGAAATTGCCGTTGGCTACGGAACACACCGTGCCCAGACCATTTATTGAAGGAGATAATCATCTGTTAACTTTGGCCGCAGCCCAAATTGACAGATGCTCCAACTCCTCTGTCGTTGGCATCATGTTAGGAGGATCAGCGGCAGCCGCAGTCACAGCCGCAGCATGGAATAGTGAGCTCAATTTAGTGAAAGTTTCACGTTACGATGATACGTCTTGCAAGAGCAATCATCTCTGGGGGCGCAAAATTCCATCAGGGCGAACCGTGACAATTATTGATGATAATTGCGGAACAGGCGACACCTTACGTCAGGCAATCGATCTGGTCATGGCCCAAACCGGACAACGTCCAAAGGCCCGAGCCGTCGAACTACATTGGGAAAAATTATTACGTACTCGCGTTTATGGGCATGCTGATCGTGTATTCAACCCTGAAACTTTAGATGTCTTGACGCCTTGGTGTTTCAGACATCATAAGGTCCTGAATCGCTTAATTGATCAGCCTTTCTCTGATGATAAATATGCTCATACGACCACAGCGGATTGGGTTGCCTATTCATATAGTTTATTGTCCGTCCTTCATGACACCCTGACAGACTCAACATGGGCAGCCAAATTATTGCGTTTTTTATTAAATCTAAAAGCACAAACACCGCTGAATTATGAACAGCCAATTGATGCATTTAAGGCCCTGGCATATCAATGTCCTGAATGTTCAGCTCGAAAAAGTTAGTTTGGAAAAAGGGGATTAACTGATTATGACAACAGCACATATTATTTGGGATTGGAATGGCACATTACTTAATGATGTCAATGTTTCATTGAGTGCAACCAATTTCGCATTGGCGGAAATTGGTATTGAACCACTGACGTTGGAACAATATCGGGAATATTATTGTGTTCCAGTACAAACTTTCTATAAACAAGTGATTGGCCGTGAACCTTCATCTTCTGAATGGTCAGTGATCGGAAAAACATTTAATTTTCACTATCGGCCAGGTATTCAGAAAGCCAGTTTAACGGAAGGTGTGAGTCAGCTCCTCGCTTCCCGCTATGAAACAGGGGCAACTCAGTCATTATGTTCACTGATGGAGCATAATGAATTAGTCCCTATGCTTGATAATCATGGTATTGGCAAATTCTTTACCCAAATAGATGGTAGAAATACGCCATTATTGATAACCGGCAAATCAGAGCAGTTAGCTAACCATCTCAAAAAACTCAATGTTTCTCCTGAGCAAAGTGTGGTTATTGGAGACGCTACCGATGACGCAATCGCCGCATTAGCAACAGGAGCTCATGCCATTCTTTATACCGGCGGAACCCACAGTCGTGTCAGTCTTGAAACTGCCGGTGTTCCCATTGTTGATACATTAAGAGAAGCCCTATTAATAGCGGATTCTTTGGTCCGTCAACAGTAATAAAGAAGCTGTTCAACATAATCCGATAAGATAAAGGATAATTTATAACGGTGTACGAATAGATATTTAGCACATTAGTTTTAAAAGAACAGCTTAGTATTTAAAAACAGATTATTCATTTAAAAAATCATCAAAGATAATGATTTAACTACTACTCAAACTAAATCAATAAATAATAAGGAATAGATTTATGTTAACTGCTGTAGTTGGACTCCAATTTGGAGATGAAGGTAAAGGAAAATTTGTTGACTATTTATCTGGCAACATTAATAACATTGCTAGATTCAATGGCGGCGCTAATGCGGGTCATTGTGTGCAACATGGTGATCTAAGAGGCTCATTTTCTCAATTACCGGCATCACTCAACAAAAAGAATTTATATATCTGCCAAGGTGCTTTAGTCAGTCTTCCTGTGCTGGTTAAAGAAATCGATTTTATACAAAAAGAAAAAATTGATTCCAATATATTTATCGACCCACGATGCCATATCGTCTTACCATTACACTCTGAGTTAAATAGAGCATCAGAAAAATACAAAGGTAAACAGAAGATAGGTTCAGTTGGTGTCGGTGTGGGAGCCTGCGTTGAAGACAAAGCCAACCGTCATGGCATTCGGCTTATTGATACCCTTGATAAAGAAAAATTAAGAAGTAAATTAGAATTTCTTTGGAGTATCAGGGAAAAGCAGATTAACCATGTTTTTAATGAACAAACTACGTTAGATTTTGAAGAGATGTTAGAAACAACGCATCAATATGGCAAGAGGGTAGAACCTTATTTCACGTTCACTAATGAAGTTATTGGTGATTTACTTAATTCTGGAGAAGATGTTTTACTTGAAACATCACAAGCCACGTTCTTAGATAATAGTTTTGGCACTTATCCCTATACCGTGGCATATCAGACATTAGTGCAAACCTGCTTTGCCATGATAGGGATACCGGCACAGAAAATACATATTGTCGGTGTGATGAAATCCTATATGATCCGTGTCGGTAATGGGCCATTCCCCACCGAATTATCGACAGAACAGGCTGATTATATTCGAGAACGAGGAAACGAGTATGGCACCGTTTCAAAAAGGCCAAGGCGTTGCGGCTGGCTGGATTTATCCCTGATTAAACACGCAGTGAAACTCAATGGCGTAACAGAACTCGCTATAACGAATGTTGATGTTCTTGCTGATTTACACGAAATAAAAGTCGCTATTGCCTATGAAATGAATGATAAGCTCGTCTGTTGCGACGACGCATTATTGCAGCTCGATAAAGTCAAACCTATCTATAAGACATTTAAATCCTGGAGAGCACTTAACTCATCATATACACATTTAACGGAATTACCTATTGAGCTGATTGACTTCTTATCTTTTATTCAAGACTATGCTGGAGTCCCAATCAAATATATTTCCTATGGGCCAGACAGAAATCAGACATTAATCATGAAATAAAATCGGGGGAGAAAATAATGATTAACTATGTAACAGGGTTTATGTTTTCTAAAGATAAAAAACATGTATCCCTGATTTCAAAATTACAACCCAGTTGGCAAAAAGGGAAACTTAACGGGATTGGTGGAAAAATAGAGGCTGGTGAAAACCCTCAACAGGCAATGGCAAGAGAGTTTGCTGAAGAAGCCGGCATTGCAACACGTCCTGAAGAGTGGCGATTATTTACTGTCTTAACCCGCCCTGACGTTTATCAGGTGAATTTTCTCTATATGTATGATGATCGTGTCTATTCTGTCAATTCTATCGAGAAAGAGATCGTCAATATCTATGAAACAAATTCATTACCCGATAATGTGATCTACAATTTACGTTGGTTAATTCCAATGGCGGCCGATGAACATTTACGTTTCGATAAAGAAATAGAAATAACAGAAATGCGAGGCTAAATACGATATAGCAAATACTGTATCTAAGCGCTATGCAAACACAGAAGCACCTATACCCAATGGATTTCAAGATGTATCGCGACGGCAAGGGCTTGAATCCCCGGGAGCATAGCGAACTATGTGACCGAGGTGAGCGAGTGCAGCCAACAAAGAGGCAACTTGAAAGAATGGGTATATACCTGAAATAGGTGCTTCTGTGTAGCAAAAAACAGCAGCGTCCCTCGACGCTGCAATAATCGCAACAACTAAGCCGACGGTTCGATGAAGTTAACATCCGACCATACTGAAATAACCGCGACAGCTCTGGCTTGCCCTCCGGCGCCGTCAGTCTTCAACAGGATCGGCTCCACAGACAGTTGCGTTGAGGCGGTATAACTATCGTCCCCGAACTTAACGTATCTCGCGTTCTCCCCTGTACCTCGGTGCCCGGTACTGAGTGATAAGGGTTTATTGGCAAAATCGAAGAACGCGAAGGCAACCTGATCTATTGATGAAGCCAGCGCATTCGGTTTGCCCGGCACGAATGGTCCATCGATCCGGTAGAGCAGACGTGAATTTTGGAATACCTCATCATCGCCAGAACAGGTACTGCTTATCCCTATCTGTCTGGCCGGCGCCAGGGAGTCTCCCACCCGTTTACCCGCTCTTTTCACCGTTCCCCAATCCACCGATGAAGGCGTCAGGACAACCGCACAGGTAGACGGCTTTTTAACTGGTGAAAGAATAACCGTAGTCCACAGGGGTTTCAGCATCCCGTCAGAACCTGAGATGGCCGCGGGAGTCCAGCCGATCGCGCCCACTGACAAATGACTTCCACCCAGTTTCACATTGAAATTGCCGTCATTGTCCGGGTAAATCTCCCCTGTCACAGTACGAACACTGATATCAACCAGACCGTTAGCATCGGGAACACAGGGAATATTAACACCGGCATTCCCCCCGGCCAGATTGGCTGAACGATAGGTACCGGATGAACCATGCGTCTGGCAAGAGAGTGAAGATTGTCCGATATCAACCATAAAGTCACCAGGCAGCCCCACCCGGACGCGACCCGATAACAACGAAGAGGTTGATGAGTTCGCTCCAGACGCCGCCGTGTAGACCATAAACTGCGTTCCAGCCGGAACGCGACAGGTTGTTGACCAGTCAAGAGGACCACTGGTGGTATAACCCACTATCTCATCCCGTGAATAATCACGTTTATCTTTGTTGTTTGGCATCATGGCATAGCCGGTTACGGTGACATTGCTAAGCTTACTCATCAGTTCAGCCTCGCAGTCCTGATAAGTCTCTGCTGCCTGGAGGGGCAAAGCGGTCAATAAAAAGAGCAGTGATACCCCCAGGCCCATGAGGGTTGGAACGGAGTTTTCTACATTACCGCCCCACAAACGTTCAGTGTTTAACATTCTTCTTCTCTCCAAATTACTCATCTGTTCAAATCGCTTATTTCACTACCGGGATAACTTCACTTCTGGCGGTGTCCCGGAGGCCAAAGCGAGACAGGTGATATCTCACCGGGCGCGCCTGTCACGGCACCCATATAAAGGTAACGCTTACAGACACACGGCATCGGCCTGCACCAGTTGACCGGGAGTATCGGACGACACCTGATAACGCGTGGTGCATTGTTGATTTGCCCCGTTTCCCCATTTAACTTTCACACGACCGGCAGAGGGCATGCCGCTGAGATAAACCCGGCCGTTATCGCCCACAATGCCGCCGCCGGCCTGAGTGGCATTCCCTTCCAGTGTCGCGGTGGCGCCAAAAGGCACCGGTTTGCCATGATGGGTCAAAGTCAACAACAACTGGCTGCCTAAACGAACCTGATAATTGGCCAGCGTCACTGCCCCTTTGGTCGGATAAACGTTCCTGCTGGTCTGGTCAATATCCACCCCGTCCGGCAAGGTGGATGGATCAAGATTGATGGTGTTTTTGTGATATACCGAGCCGCCCGGCAGTACGGCGTAGCCGCGCCAGTCAGTCTGCACATTGCCGTTACTGACCGTGACCCCTTTCGCGCCGGGCGCGCGGACTAACACCGCTTCACCACCCAGTGAGCGTGACAGCGTCATGCCGTAAGGATGGATTAGCAGGGCGCCGGAAGCCCCGTAGGTGACATGCTGGCTATTTGCGCTGTCGTTGTAGCCCAGATTAACACTCCCCTGACTGCCCTGATAACCCAGAGACAGGGATCGGCTGTTTTGCTGGCCGCTGTTCCCCCAACCTTGCTGGAGGTTATAATTCAGGCGATTATCCCATAACATGCCGCTGATGCCGGTCTGCTGAGTGGTGTTGCCTTGTGAGTCACGCGAGACCGTATAGCGGGTGTAAACGCCCTGTAATGCCGACGATGACCCAAAGAGACTGAGCGGGACCTGCATATTGAATGACACCTGACGGTTCTCCGGCCAGTGGCCCGCCCCTTTTACGCGATAAATGTTATAACTCAGGTTATAGCTGATCCCCATCAGCATGGCGTTGTAACCCAGACTCAGATTGTTGTCGGTACGGCCATTCCAGTAATCATTGCGCGTCCCGGAGGCGTAAAGACTGCCCCAGCGTCCCAGTGTCTGACGCAGATTGACCTGCCAGGTGCTTTGACGCCGGTCAAGCGCCCACGGCACCTGATAGTCATTCAGGCTGTATCCCATGCTGTTAACATCACCGAAACTGTAATAATGCTGAGTGGAATAGCGGTAGGCAGCCAGATCAATGCCGGTGCCGGTACTGATCAAGTTTTTGGAGTATTTCACCCGATAAGATTGGCCCTGTTGCTGGTTATCTTCCTGCCCCTTAACCCCTTGTAACCGGGCGCGGGCAAACGTCACATCCGCAGACAGGGCGCCGAAAGCCCCCAGTGACACGCCCGAGCCTAATACACCCGACTGGTAGTTGCCTGCGACCAACCCACCGCCGTACAGGGTGATATTGTGTGGCAAACCATAAACCAGCGTGCCCAACGCAAATACCGGGGAACGGCTGCCATCAGTGAGGTTGCCGCCGTGATATTGACCGGCCGTCAACTCATATTTCATGCCGCCGGGCCGCTGCATCACCGGAACAGATGAAGAAGCGAGGGTGGAGACCCGGGTCTTGCCATCTTCCTCTTTGATGGTGATCGTCAGGTCGCCCGCGCCCCCGGTGGTGTACAGATCATTGAGACGAAATGGCCCCGGCGCTACCGTGGTTTGATACACGGTATAGCCATTCTGGGATACCGTCACCTGCGCATTGGAGTTCGCCACACCGGTTATCGCCGGGGCAAAACCGCGCTGACTGTCAGGCAACATAGCATCCTCAGAAGCCAGCTTCATGCCCCGCAACGGGATGCTGTCAAAAATATCCCCACCGGTATAGGTTTCACCGGCGGTGAACTCGCTACGCAGTGACTGGATATCACGTTGCAGGTAGGTATTACTCACCTGCCATTGGGTCTGCGCGGAAGGAGAAAAACCGGCGGGTCCCTCGTTACGCTGACGGTTGTAACTGTAAGTTTGTGTGCTGCGCAGACGCCACGGGCCCAGATTCAACCCATTGCGAAAAGAGGCGAACAGATTGCGGGAGCGTGATCCGCCGCCGCTTCCCTGACCGTCATAACGCCCTTCTGAGCCGTTCACGTTGTAGTTCATCAAAAAGGCTGGTATCCCGTTATCCCACAGTGACGGATCGACCATCCCGGAATGGTGGGGCTGCATGGCGACCTGCGGGACGCTCAAATCCAGACGCAAACGGGCAAAATCCAGGGTCGCGCGGGCATGAGGGATCTGTTTCGTCAGATCCGTAATGGAGCTGTCGCTTTCTTTTCCCTGAAAAGCCGGTAACCCACGGGTATTAACCCCATACTCTTCGAGCTGCGCAACGGTTAATATCGGTTGCAGATGGCCGTTGACCAGCCTGAATTCAATCTCGCGGTTATCCACCTTATTCTGGTTCATGTAGACATCCACCAGATAGCGTCCCGGCGCGACATACCCCGCATTTTCATACGCCGAGAGATCGACATGACTGTGTTCACCGTCAGCGCCCATCAGGAACGCGGGATTAAAGTATTCCCGCGCGGAGGCGGATAGGGTTGTCGCCGTCAGTGAACACAGCAGACATACGTATACCGGACGGGGCCGGAAACTGCCCGGTTGACCGGACGTGCGTTGGTTACCCGCCCGCAGCGCAGACGGAAATAAAATGTTTATTGCCATAGCTCATCTCTGCTTCTAATTAAGCCAATGTTGTTAATCTTGAGGTCACTTTGCCGGTACACCGTCCGCAGGGCGGATGGGTCATAACGGGACGTGGCGATCCTGACTGTCGCCGGGAAAACGCCAGACCAGTGGTCCCGGTGTCCCGGCGGTAAATGAATAGGTTTGCATGCCTTTCGGGGGCACCATTGCCTGACGGGTGTGGTCATCTGCCTGTTGACTGCCGACTTTCAGAACAGAAAAGGTCAGAAAATAGGGCGTGGGATTGTCCACCCGCAACTGCGTCCCTTGAAGGGAAAATTTCACCTGTTTAGCTACCGTGGCGTTATCCCGTGCAGGGATCCCCTGAGGACGATAAAACAGCCGGATATTCATCTGTAGGGCGACCTGCACCTGCGACGCTTTGCCCGTCTGACGGCTGAATGCCGGTGCCTCGGCGATATCCGGTACAGCGACGCCCGGGATAGCCCGCAGCGAGACCACGAAGGCCGATTCCCGATCCTGCAGTAACTGCCCGCCAAGCTGGCGAATACGGAAGGAAAATTTCCCCCCCGCCTCGACCCGCTTTAACGGCGGCAGGACAACAAAAGGCGGGACTGACCCGGTTTTGGTGTCAAAGCGCCCGGTATCCGGGTCCATCGGGCTGACAAATCCCTGTACCAGATAGCCTTGTTCTGTGTGATTGGTCATGCTGAGAGTTACACCCCCCGGGCTATCTTTGGCGACATAAGACAGCCGCATGGGGGAGAACGATAGTCCCTGATTCTCCGCCGCCTGCGCCTTGAATAGATTCCCTACCAACAGAGCGAAACCGAGGGAGGAAAGCATTAACCCCCAGTGTGTCCGCCCATGCTTGTTACTGACTCTCTTCACTCTCCACCTCCATAATTCTCCACCTCCATAGAAAACAAGGGTGGATTTAATGCGCTACCCTAGCGGTAAATAGGTTTGAAGCCCCGCCGTAATCATTAATCATCGACCAGCTCACTGATTTTTTACCCCCTTGTTCGACATAGGTCACACAGTCCTGCGGCGCTATCATGGAGGGATAGCGGTTCAGATCGAGCGCCTGTCCGTCCAGCGTGAGGCTGTCCAGTGACAGGAAATAAGGGGTGGGATTGCACGCCTTAATGCCATCGGGTTGCGATTGGAAGCGAAGCTGTCCATACGCCTCTTCCGGCAACATCGGCAGGTCACGCGGTCGCCAGAAAAACTTGATCCGCATCCCCACGCTCATCGACGCTTGCTCCCGAACAGGCTCATCCGTCACCGACGGAGTCGCGGGGATAGCGTTCATCTGCACATACCGGAGCGATTCCCGATCCATCGGAAAAGGGGGCCGATTAAACGTCGGCAAAATACGCAGGCTGTTCTGACTGTTGGCCTCCAGCCTGAACAGCGGCGGCGTCACCACAAACGCCGGTGCGGTTTTTTCCTGATCTCCCGTGATCCTCACCTGCACCAGCCACGCCTGAGATGTGGTGTTGACCACCGTCAGCGTTTGCGCCCGTTCCCCCTGGGTAAAAATCACCCGGGTTTTATTCAGGCTGATACCGGCTGCCTGACAGGGTGCTGTGCCGGTCATCCCTAACCCTAGCCAGAACAATAGTGGCACCAGCCTGTATCGCGTTGTGCGTAACCGACCTTTTTCCACAACGCCTCCTGAAACCTGTTACTTGAGCTGCACTCAGTGATAATCAAATTGAAATTGAATGTGCGCGGTCAATTCACCGGGGGTCGGCACCGCCGCGCCAGATTCATGTCGCATATCCATCAGGAAAGTGATTTGACTGTCTTTGGCGGCGTTACCCGGTGACGCTAAGTCCACATAATCGCCATTTTTCAGGTAGCTCCCCAGTCCGCTTTCCGGCGCTTGATAGCGCAGGCCAAAGCCCACATTGCCCGCCACCGTGGAGGCTTTATCCCGAAATAACGTCGGGTGGTTTTCTGGTGTAGGGCCGGCTATTTTAATCGCCGGGGTACGGCCCGCTCTGGCTGATCCCGCGCAGCCTGACAACGCCAGCGTAACAGGCTTGTTGTCCGCTGCGGCGATATGTTCCGCGCTGCGCTGCACTTCATTCAGCGGTATGGATGAAAACTCAACATGGGATGTCTGTACGTTAAGTTCACAGGTTGGCTGTTCTAGCGTCAGAGCCAGCGTCAGTTCTGCCGTGTTTGAACTGGCTCCCCCGGGCAGGGGGGCGGTACAGAGCAAACCTGCCAGGGTTGTTTGTCTGATAAGAGTCCACGGTTTGCACATTACGGTACCTCCCCCTGATAGGATGATCCTCCACCGAGGTCATTAATCACCGTCCAGTTTACTTTGGCTGGGTAATGCACTCCTTTGAGGGGTAAAAACAGGACCGAGAACGGTGATACCATGTTCTCTTTCTGTTGTTTCGTCATCAGCTCTTGTCCGCCCACTTTTAAGGAGGCGAAGGTGATGTAATAGGGTGACGGATTCGTGACCGTGATCCCCTCGGCTGTCGGTTTGAAGCGTAGTGAGCCAAATCCTTGCTCCGGCGCAACTGGCAGTCCTGACGGGCGATACATCAGCTTGATCGTGTTAGCTAGCGCAACCTGTACGCCCCCAGTGATCTGCTTACCAGAGGGATTATCGGATTCGGTGCTTAACGGGATAGCTTGCGCGGTAAACCAGAATAGGGATTCCCGATCAGCGGGCAGTGCCTGGCCAGTTTTGATGATACGCACCTGATTCTGGCTGCCGGGTTCCATACGAAACAGAGGTGGCGTCACCAGAAACGGCGCGGTCTTGCCCCCTTGTGGAGCCGTATTGACCGCCATTTGCATCAGATAGACGGTCTCCTTACTGCTGTTGCGCACTGAGGCGGTTGTCGTATGGCTATCAGCCGGGTAGACAATACGGGTGGCATCAATACTTACTCCCTCCGCCTGTGCGGAAGTGACTGCGCCGCCTAACAGACCGGTCACTATCATTGCTGTAATCAATCTTTTCATTGAGTCACCTTTTGGTGTTGAGTAAGCAAGAATTGAACTTCCCTGTCCAATTCGATTGCTATGATGCCCTTAGCACTTGATGGCGTTGATTATTTATAAACTACTTGGAATGTTACTGGGGCTATTACCTCTTGAGAAGCTGCTACGCCTGACTCGGAAGCCAGAGCCACTTTAAATGCTGCCATACCTTGGCCTTCGGTTAGTGCTTTTGCGAAATCAATTTCGTTAGTACTAGTGAGCTTAATCTTCTGTCCGCTAGTAATGGCAGTACCATTGTGATACACAGCCACTCCTGCGGTAGCGGCAGAGTTGGCATTAAATATCTTCTTAGCTGTATCAATGGTCTGTCCAAAAACATTCATCTCAATTGCAGCACTAGGAGTGAATTTGTTGCTTGCTGTGTTTCCATATTGAGCGCCACACTTAATTAGTTTGACCTTTATATCTTTTGCTGATGTGGGGGCAGAAGGTTGTAGGGTTTTAACGTCTAATGATTTAACGCTTCCCATATCTAATTGGTAGGAACCGTTACTACCAGTAACATCACCTTCAACATTGAGTTCACAAGTCGCTTGGCCTATGGTAGCCATCACGTTTACCGTAGTACCACCTGAAGCATGTGCCATCCCCATGCTCAGGAGCACTGCGGCTAATACGCTGGTTTTCAAAATTTGCTTTTTCATTTCATCTATTCCTTATCTACATCTATTTACATACATTTTGCCTAAAACAACATCACGACAGATTAAACAGTCAGGCCGCCAACGCGGTGTGTTTACTAGTCATTTAGAGTTATTTTGTTCGGTTATTAACTAGATGAAATATTTACAAAAAAATATTCACGTCACGAAATTACTTCTGACTTATATCGTTTGGTTTGAGGATTTCAGCCTTTATCATCGGGAAATGAATATCAAATCGCTCAAAAAACAACCTTTAAACGACCTACAATATTCATAACGTAAGAAATAATTTCTCTTTTAAATCAAAAAATTAAGTAATTTTTTACAAAAAAATACAAAAAATCTCTTTTAAGTTATGAAATTTTCCGTATACTGCCCCGGCAGTTGAAGATAACCGAACAAAATAACTCTAAATGTTCGGTTTTTTATCCTACATCAGAAATTGATGTCATCGAGAACTGTGTCGCTACCTTGAGTAACATTTTTCTTTGCGTTCCCTCCCTCTTATCACTGTCCAAAAACCAAACTCCCCGGAATCGAGAAAAAATAAGTTAATTGTTCTTATGAATTTTCGATATTGAGTGTGATTGATTAAGCCTGATATTGGGTTCGTTTTGAGCGTTCATCTTCAACTCACGCTGATTGAAACTGCCCGTCATTGAGCAGGCATATTGAGCTGTGAAAGTAGTTCTTATTTCAACGGACAAACTGACTGTTACATGATTGAACGACTATCTGAATTCTAAGAACTTTTTCAAAAGATGAGATGGATTAAGAATGGGCTATTTATTGGCGGTAATAACGTTGTGGTAATAACATGGCAGACAGAGACATCATAAAAGTGACCGTTCCGTCGGTCACGAAACTCAGTCATCAACTGGTTTATAGATCCCCCGATTGGAGCCGAGATCAGTTAACATCCAAATTTACCCAATGTAGCCTCCGCAATAGGGATATATTGGTCTGTTAATTTATTGATGCTGTTATTGGTTGCAGGATAGTTACAATCAAGGAAAAACCAGTTTATCGGTGTCTCCAATATTGAAGCGATCTGCACCAGATGGGATAAATTAATTCGGTTTATCCCTCTCTCATAACGTGAGAGTTGTTGCTGACTAATACCTATTTTTTCCGCCAATTTGGCGGCAGTCATACCCAACTCTTTCCTTCTTTTTTGAATACGCTTCCCTACTAATAGATGATCTTGTTTCATTTTCATCCCAGCCTTTAAATTAAAAAAACACCTTTTTATGGCATCGCCAAAATTATTGCCCCTGATCCTGAGAAAGGTCCTGCCTCTACTCTGCCATTTTTTTGTAAAATTGATTTCACTGTAACGGGTACATTTCCGCCAGCCGGTACAAACACAGCAACACCATCTTCACCATTTTCCTCATTTAATAGCAATTTAGCTTTCAAGCTACCATCACTTCTTAAAGGTACTAATCCCCTATCAGGACCCGTCGCTGTCACGATAATCTCTATGTCTACATTGCAGGTCACATTGATATTTTCCGCTCTGGTTGCGCCTTCCAGTTTTGCCTCATCAATACTACCGTAATTAAGTTCAACGGAGCCTTCTCTGACCTGACAAAATCCTATCGGTGGTGGTGCAACGCCACATAAAGATCCAGGTAATAATCTTCCATGAAAACCATTTTGATCGGTTTCATAAAATAGCCCGACACACTCCTGATGCGATCGAATCGCAGGGCCGAAATGTTTTGCAACGCCGGTGATCGGAAAACTGGTATATTTCAATATCTCCGCCTGAACTTGTTTCATTGTCTTAAATCTTTCCACGCGAGTATTAAATAGCCTATAGGGCTGCCCTGAATAACCATCAGCAAAATGGCGATGGTTAACCGATATCCAACATGCAGAATAACCATAACAAGGATTTGGCGTAAAATCGTTTTCTGGGTCCCAACGTTCAATGACAAAAGTATAATAGGCATTTGTAGGAATCCCTTCGGATTTAGTGATATATGAAAATATCGATGCAGCCGCACTTGATGAAAACAGCAATAAAAGTACCAAGCAAACAGAAAATAACTTTTTCATTTAAGCTACCTAATAAAACTGTGCAAATTAGTCATAATTTAGATTAAATGTCGCAATCGCATGAAATGCGCCTCGCTTAATCGTCTGGTTAGCTAGTGCAATAGGTTCTGCCTGCACATATGCTTGCAGTGCAATCAAGTTTTCACCCTCTTTTAACGGATAGGCATCTCCCTGTTTATTCAACGACAACCGTTTGCCTTCTGCCGTTTCTATACCAATGGCAATCCCAGCGGCTTGGCTCCCAGCACTTAACGCTAATAAGCCCGGCAATTGCGTATTTTCCATGCCACTGAATGTCAGTTTAATCGATTTGCCCACACTCATATCGCAACCAGATAATCTGAGCAGAAAAGGTTCGCTATGGGTCCTACCATGCAGATACAAATATTTTTCAGAAATTGTTGCAAAATCGAGCTGGATATCTTCATCACCCGATTTAATCGTGCAAGGTTCTTTAACCAGCGCACCGTGAAAACGCATATTATCCGCAGCCTGTACCCCTTGATGACTATAAACCGTGGCAGCAATAACCATAAAACCAACACGCAACACGAATAATTTTAAATATTTCATTAAGTTTCCTTTCACTGGTATTCCGCCAGCAATGTCGCCGTCACTTCAAATGCCCCTTCCGGCAACGTACTTCCTGGTTTTTTCACCGGCACCGCTTGTATTACCGGCTGTTTCTGTGATGTCACCGGAATACGCTCATTAAGGGTGAATGCTTTACCATCCAACGTCAGACGAATGCCTAAATCCGTAATATTGGTTTGCAACGCAGCGGCATCAAATGAGGTTGGTGGGCCAATCACTGTCAATCCTAAACTCCAACCTGAGATATTAGGCGCACATACCAACTGGTAATTCACGGGCTTAGTATAATTCACTCCGTCCACCTGATAGATGCCAACATTGTGACCAAAATAGACATCAATCATATTACCGTCATTAATAACGCAAGAAGGCGCTTCAAGCAGTGTGCCGTGAAACCACATATTATCGGCTGCCCGTCCCGGCATCACACTGATTAATCCCAAGCACGCACCCCAGAAAACACGATAGATCAAATAGTTCATTGCATGTCTCCCGTTCACTGGTATTCAACCATCATGGTCGCACCCGCGCCAAAGTCGCCGCCTTGCAATACCGCAGCCATATCTTTTACCGGCACCGCATGTAATTCAGGAAAATCAGGATAGTTAAATTTCATCCAGTCATTGACGGGCAATTTTCGTCCGTTATGAATGACAGCGATACCAAGCCCAGTGTGATTGGTTTGCAACACCGCTGGATCAAAACTGGCAGTGTTACCCGATATCATCATTTTCATTGCATTAGCTGGCATTTTTTCACATTTCACGGTGTATTTGACGGGTTGCATATAATTAACCCCATCAATCCGAGTAATCATCACGTCGCCAAAATTTACATCGATAGTATTGCCATTATTAATCACACAAGGTGGAGGTGCGATAACCACGCCGTAAATATTGACCGGTGTTTTACCCGAAAAATTGCTGACAGGTCTTGCTGCTATATTTCCCCTTTTTGTCAGCAAATCAGCCTGAGCATTTACACTTAACAAACAGCCAAGCAGTAATACACTCCATTTTTTCTGCCTGCGATACTGTCTTTTTATTCGCAGAGAACACAGAGAAAGAGAACACAGAGAGTTAGTCATAATTCACCCTGAAATCCACCACCGCGCGATATTGCCCAATCCCCAGCGCTCTCGGTGTCCGCACTGGCGTCACGTAATATTCCAGGCTGTCCTGTCCCGCTGCCACAAAACGTGGGCGTCCCTGCTCTCCCAACCGGATATCATTGTTAGCGGTATCTGTTATCTGTAACCCCAACCCGGTGATACCGGTCACCCGCACCAGATGTGGATAATCGCGATCCGCCGGCGCCACAAAACTGACTGTCACCACCGGCTGTAACTGATTCCACGTCAGATTGCCGGTCCGACTGTCACCTACGGCCCCTTTGGTTCTGAGACAGTCACGAAACTTCAATGTGAACGGTATCGGTGTCCCTTTATCACCTGGCTCGCGTAAGTCACTGTTTGGCGTGCTCCCCAAATTCACCTCCTGCCATGCAGAGGTCATGTCCAGTCGACAAGCCGCCTCAGTCAGCCCACCAAACACATGCAGTTCGCCGTGCAAACCTTCGATATCTGCTGCTCGCTTTTCCACCGCCTGGCTCTCTATCACCGGTATCAGCCAGATCGCCAGTGTCAGTCCACAGCCTATCCGCTTGATGTTCATCGTCGTTCCTCCCGGCTTCGCCCGTCACGACGAACGTTTGGTCACCTGACAATGGTTGCCTGCACAACTAAAAGTTAATTGCGGCCGGCCACCATAATCATTGACATACGTCAGTACCGGCGCACTCCCTAATGCCCCTGCACTACCACTCAGCACCGCATTACTTTTGGGCGCTATCATAAATGGCTTAAAGTCTGCCACCGTTTTACCCTTAAGCTGGCTTGCTGCATCCACCACGGTGATGTAATAGGGTGTCGGGTTGTTCACCTGATACCGGTCCCCCTGACGCGTCAAAGTCATCTTCTCTTGCCACGGATTATCCAAATCGGTACGGCTGGCAAAAATGGCTTTCGGACGATAGAACAGTTTGATCCGGGTTTGTAGCGCAATCTGCAAGGTATTCGGTTTCTTGCTGCGTGGCGGAATTTCACGCAAATTAAAATAGAACAAGCTTTCCCGATCCTGTGGTAACTGCGCGATTGTTGGCAATGACTGTATTTTCACCTGGCTCTTAGCGCCCGGCTCTACCCGCTGCACCGGTGGCGTCACCACTAACGGACCATTGATTTTGTTACCCTGTTCATCTTCTATCCATCCCTGCGCCAGATACGGCAACTCTTTGTTCTGGTTGCTAATATCCATACTGGTGGACTTATCCTCACCGTTAAACACGATCCGGGTACGATCCAGCGCAATCGCCGCCATTGCCTCACTGATCACCGACAGACTTAGGATAGCGATCGTGACTACATTGATTGTCTTCTTCAATTTCATGCTCTCAATTACTCATTCTTAGAATAATCATTACAGGTCACCGCGATACACTTCGGTGACAGCAACAAGGTTTTTACTCTGCCAGTCAATGAAAGTTATGGCTGTTTATTGCCGTCGGCTAACTGGCAGAGCAGTAATAACGAAGCCATCTCTTCTACTTTTGGTAATTGATGTGGCAGCTCAATCACACATTGCAATTCCCCATCCCAACGCACATCCAGTTTCTCTCCCGGATTGATCCCACTCAAATAGGTGTTCCCACCATCACTGACAATACCGATCTCCCGTTGATCCTTATTCAGTACCGTTGCCCCAAACGGCGGCGTGCTACCATCCGGCAAGCGGATCATACCCATCGCTTTTTCACCGGATATCACTTGGAATTTACGATAACCTATCGCCCCTTCCGTCAGCGTCGCTTGTTGTACCGACCGGATTGCCTCCACATTGTCCGGCAGTTTGTTCAAATCAATACTCGCACTGTTACGGTAATAGTTGTTCACATCAGAGATCACCGCTTTACCGAACATATTGGTATGGGTAATCGCGCCAAAGCCTTTCACCGGTACGCCACCGACACCATCGGTATCCACCATCAAACGGGTGGTACCCGGCATATTAATGCGATGCAATGCCGCGCCTTTCGGCGTCACGGTCATCCCCCCCTGAATAGAAAGCGCTCCCGTGGTATAACGCCCATCCTGATAACTTGCACTGGTCGTTAGTTGAGCACGATCGCCGTAATGGGTTAAATAACCGTTAGCCGCAGCCTTGCCATCAATACTGGTGCCAGCCGCTAAACGATAGTTACTGTTTTCATTAATTCGGTCGTAATAACCTACCGTGTGGGAGTTACCTTCCCGGTTGACCATTGCGTTATAACTGACAGTTCCTGAATTACCCCACGGCAGGGATAATGTCATATACATCCCGTCGTCGTTTTTACCTTCATATTTATTACGGTAAGCAGACAGATTCAGGTTAATATTCTTATAACTTCCAATATCAAAATAACGTGATATCGATAAGTTATAGCGATCGTTATTCGAACGGTTCCAATAAGTCTGGTGGCTGTAATTTAAGTAGATACTGGTACCAATATGCGTAAACTGCTTATTCAACATAATGGTGTAAAGTTCTTTATTACTCTCCGCATCACCATCGTGATAACGGCGATCCAGATACTGGCTCATGCTCATAAAGTCACGTTCCGAGAAACGGTAACCGGCAAAAGTCACCTGACTGTCATACTCCTCAAAACGCTTGGAATAACTGAGACGATAAGAGCCACCAGTCAACGTTTGGTCCTCAGCCGGTAAATGGGCGCGGGATTCAGTGACATCAAAGGAAAGAGCGCCAAAAACCATCAGATCACGCCCAACCCCCAATGACAACGCGTTATAATTCCCGGCCCCCAATATCCCACCGTACAGCGACCAACCATTGTTTATTCCCCAGGAAAACTCACCAATACCAAAGCCCGATCCCTCACTGTGATGTTTCCAGTTAGTCGGCTTACCCGCCGCCAGTTTGTACTGAACCCGGCCCGGACGAGTTAAATAGGGAATATTCGCAGTATCGATCTGAAATTCCTGTAAACCGCCATCCTGCTCCTCTACCCGCACATCCAGTTTGCCGCTCACTGCATCATTGATGTCCTGAATACGGAATGGACCTGGCGCAACTTGGGTCTCATACAACACCCGCCCCTGCTGACGAATAGTCACTCTGGCATTGGTTTTCGCTACCCCCGTCACCTCTGGCGCATAGCCTCGCAGGTTCGGAGGCAACATATTGTCATCCGTCACCAGACTCAAACCGGTAAAACGGAAGCTGTCAAAGATATCTGAATTAAGGTAATCCTCACCCAACGTTAGCTTAGCCTGCCAATGTGGTATTGCCCGGTACAAGTAATAACGGCTCCAATCCCAGTTTTTTTCTGTGCTCCCTGCCCGCCCAGTGACGTGGTTATACTGTGATTGCCAGTCTGCCCGCAGGCGCCACGCCCCCAAATTTATCCCAGTCGTACCATTAGCACTGACATTCTGATTTGCACTTCCCTTCGCCGGCTTAGAGATCTGAGCATTGACGTTATAATCAAACATCATTCCGAAAATCCCCTCATCCCAACGTGACGGCGGGTCCCAGTCTGGTGAGTTATATTCGAGATAGGCTTGAGGCACACTCAGGTATAACGTGTCACTGCTCAGATCACCGCGCACTGTCATGCCAGGCAGCGTTTTAGTCTCCAGACACTGGTTATTGTTCCACCAGGTAATCTTTGATTCCCATTCCGCCCGCAGCCCCAACTGCTTGACCAGCTCAGGCGGCAAACACGCCACACTCTCCTTCGGATCATCCGGTGGTACCATAAAAGTCACAGGCATCTCCGGCAGTTCGCTTTTATTCAGACGCACCGTCATCTGATAATTCCCCGGCATGATATAACCCGCACGGGAAAACTCTTTTAAATTAATCCGAGAACGATCCTGAACATCCAACACGTCCGTATTAAATTCAATTTCCTCTTCCGCATACACCGCATGAGTACCCATTAAAGCAAGCAGTACCGAAACAATAAGAGGTTTCAGGACACACCGAACCGAGACCACCCTGTCATATTCAGTGGTCAAACCCAAAAACAAAGCCATAACATTCCCAGATCGATGATTAGTGATAATCCAGCCTGAACCGAACCGTGGTTCGATACTGCCCCGCTTGCAATAACTGGTGATTGCCCACCAATCGCATCACGTAATTAAGCTTCATCTGCTCTGCCTGTAAGTCCCCCACCGGTAGTGGAGTTCCCGGATACGCCTGATTGCCGTATATGTCTGTAATTTGTAATGCCACTCCTTGAGCCACACCAGATAACCGGAAATTGTTCCCATCCGGCACGCCATCAAACATCACCTGAAAGTGGCGCCAATCGGGTTTACCCAAGGCGGCAGAAGTCAGTACACAGTTAATCAAACGGATGGAAAAGGGGCGCACGGCTCCCTGTCCATCATGCATCATCCGGCTTACCGGGATTGTGGCTAACTCAATCGTCTGGTCACGGCTACCTGCATCAATCGCACAGGCCGTATCAATGATGGTGCCTTGCATGCTAACGCGACCATATCCTTGCGTTCCTTGTGGAGCAGCCGTTTCAGCTTCAATAACACAGGAAAACATTAACAGGCAGGGCACTACAACAACGGCAGAATATCGGCTCATGACTTCTCTCCAGCTAAACTTATTCAAAACTTTTGATTAGGAAACGCCCGCCTCCTTGTAAGCGTTTCCGTGCATGAAAAGACTTATTGGTAAGTCAGCTGGAAGTTGGCAATGCCGGTGAAATTACCCGGAACAACGGCATCAGGTGAAGTATCACCCTGAAGATAGGCAGCAAAATGCAGATCATTATTACCATCATGCAGAGCTACAGCCGGTGAGGGGGTACCTAGTTTGATTTTGTTACCGCCCGCATCAGTGATCGCAATACCCGCACCTTTAGCAATTCCTTCGATACCCAGCAAACCATCACCGCCGGCGATGCTAGATTTGGCGCCAACAAACGTCGTGGTGACTGTACTTATCGTTTCAGTCGTACAGTTATCTAAAGAAATTTTGAATGGCGTGGAAGAAGAACGGCCACCGTTTTTCAAAGATGCGCTAGAAATAGAGCCCATCGGTACTACCTGATCAACCGTTTCCGGGGTGATAGAACAAGGCGCATCAGTAATAGACCCGGTAAAAGTCACCGTTCCGTGACCTTGGCTAGGATTCGCTGCATTTACCGAACCGGCAGCCAAAGCCACACCTAACCCCAGGGCCATAACCAATTTATTCAATCTCATGTGAACTAATTCCTTGAATTTAAGGATAAAATACCCATAACCATAAAAAAATAACCGTGCAGGACTCCAGCCCCATGCACCTAATATTCAGCGCAAAATAGTTTAAAAATCTCGGATTAATATTTTCTAAACCAAACAAAATGCACCAAACTGTTTTTTTCAGTCAAAAAAACTAAGAATGCATGATATTTCGGAGTTAATATTCTAAAAAAGACATTAATTTGAACTTATAATCTAATTAATGAATTAATATTTGATTGAATTCAGATGAACCCACTAATTTTTTACAATAATTTGATGGTAAAGTATGAAAAATAGTAAAAAATAATGAAAAAAAGCCATATATTATAAATAGTTAAAGATTAGCAATTTGGAATTACACAAAATTTGACTTAATCAGTCGTTTTATAGGAACATATTTACAGTTTGGTGCATTCTGTTTAGTTTCTTTTTGTTGTTAAATAATTTCCAAATATATAATTGCAAAGCTTACAAGCTGATATTTTCTATTAAAAAATGGCTATTTATAACTATCTAAAAACGGTATTTATAGATTTTTGCCAAAATAAATAGAGTTATCAGCTAATAATTTTATAAAAGTTCTATTAATTGATATATTCCGGTAGATTAATATTATTTCTCTACCTATAACTATCCGCCCCAATTTCACAGGAATTATTTTCATGAAGAAACGTAAGTTTTTAACCAGATATGAAATTAATGCGATTTTAGAAAAAGCACGTCAAGGATATCATGCCGAGCGAGATTATTGCATGCTACTAATGTGCTTCATTCATGGATTTAGAGTGAGCGAGTTATGCAATCTAACGTTATCCGATCTTGATCTTAACTCAGAAATTATTCATGTCAGACGATTAAAAGGGGGATTATCAACAACACATCCACTAATACCAGAAGAAATTAAAGCTTTAAATCAATGGTTTAATATTAGAAAGAGTTGGAGAGAATCAGATACAGAGTGGGTCTTTTTATCACAAAAATCAGGTGCTATTTCACGCCAACAAGTTTATGGTTTATTAAAGCGTTATGGCAAACAAGCATTAGTCAATATTTCACCTCATCCACATATGTTAAGACATTCCTGTGGTTATGCTCTCGCTGATTTAGGAAGAGATACACGCCTTATTCAAGATTATCTCGGTCATCGAAATATATCCCATACCGTTATTTACACCGCAAGCAATGTAAAACGATTTTTCAAAATATGGGAGGCTCCTGCAAAAGGACTCGATTAATTTCAATATCTCTTTTCTATGTAAGACATGTAGTATGAGAAACTATTTCTCTCTAAAACAAAAAAATCATCCAATCATTCGATTATAAAAATCCTTGTCCATATACTGATGAGGGTTTTTATCCGATAAAATGGTTATTCACATTATAAGATCTACCCATTATTTCTTATAATTACTTTTAAAATAATTTTCTTGGAAATTAAAAGATAAAACAATTAAATAAAAACGTGTATTCAATGAGAGTTTTAATAAAAAATTCCATTATTACATGAATGGATACTTTCTCAGGAATGAAGAAAATAAAATCACTGGAAATTATACCCTGTTTTCCAGTGATAGCCTGCTGACTTTTAATATTTCATGGTTGATTTATTAAATTTTCAAGTAATGTTAAATTTAATCAACTATTTGGATATTTGGAGAATGAGCGAGATAGCCAACAAGATTACCAATATTGTCTTTAACATTCCATCTTTCAAAAATGGATATATACCATGAATACTTGGCTGTACCTGGAGTACGTAATTTAGATCCTTGATTGAAAATATTACGAGTTTCCAGCACTACAGGATAGTCTTGGTTAGTCCCTAACGTTGCCTCTTTACTTGGGGCCGCAACTTGAGATACAGCCGAAGTTAGAGTTGGTGGCGAAACTAGTGATTGGGCACCTACTCCTGCCATATGATATAGAAATACCTGATCATCAAATTGAGCCGATAAAGTTGAAGCCCGCCATCTAATTATATCCCCTACCTTACCTTGAATTAAAAGTGTACCTTGAGCATTATTTTTGGGAACATAGATATTATTTTGAGAGGTAATGTAATAAATGTATTTATCATCCATTACCGTTGGTTTGCCAGAGTCCTTACTAATAGAATTGCCGAGATCATTTGTGATAGCTTTTACATCAACAATAGCAAGAACATCAATCAGTTGTACACCAACAATGGACCTTGCATCATCCAGTTCTGTATATTCAATATTATTCATAATACTATTCCTATTTTTATATATTAGTTTTCTAAGTATTTAGTCATCTAGAACTCTAATGAAAGGATCATGACAGACATATCCAATGAGTTGTTTTTTACGATATATTTTTATATACCAAGTATATTGACCGTACCCCTCTCTTTGAGCCGTTGATTGATGATAATATCGTGTTATTAGTCCACCATGACTTTCTCCATCTCTTTTATATACCACACTATTGATATTATTATTATCAGCCTTAGCCAAATAAGGAATAGAAATATCACCATAATCAAGTTGCGGTAATGTTATAAGCGTAACATCATTACCGCTAATCGCGGTTCCTTTCATGTGGCATAAAAGTACTGTATATTCAAATTGCTGTGTCAAAGACATTGGCCTCCATCTAATGTCATCAGCAACATTGACTGTTATCTCCAATTCTCCTTGAGCATTATTTTTAGGAGCATAAAGATTCCCAGTACTTGTTATATAATAAAAGTAATTATTAGATACCACTTTCGCAGTTTCTAATGTTTGTGATTTACTTAAATCATAATGACTAACGATAGCTTCTGCATCGACACAAATCAGAATATCCACAACTTGATATCTAGAACTCTCTATAGCGTCACTCATTATCTATTCTCCTTCACAATAAAGTGTTAGATTGTTTAACAATCATCTTTTATATTAATAATTAAGATCAAAAAAACCACTAATATAAATCATAGTTTTTAAAATAAAATTACTTGTATTTTTACAATAAATTTTCAACATATAAATGAAATTCATATTAATATTGAATCAAAAAATTATTATTTTTAGTATTAAATCACAATTTGTAAACATGAGTAATTCAACATTTTCTTTTGCGTTAAAGTGATACTTTCCTGATATTTAACTATGCTCCCGGGGATTCGCTCCCTTGCCGTCGCGATGCAACTTGAAATCCATAGGGTATATATCATTTAGTTGAATAATTAGATGACGATTAATCATCGTAAATAAAGTAAAATCACTGGAAATTATACGCTGTTTTCCAGTGATTACTTACCAACTTTTAATATTTCATGGTTGATTTATTAAATTTTTAAGTAATGTTAAATTTAATCAACCACTTGAATATTTGGAGAATGAGCAAGATAACCAACAAGATTACCAATATTATCTTTAACATTCCATCGTTCGAAAATGGATATATACCATGAATATTTGGCTATACCTGGAGTACGTAATTTAGATCCTTGATTGAAAATATTACGAGTTTCCAGTACTACAGGATAGTCTTGGTTAGTCCCTAACGTTGCCTCTTTACTTGGAGCCGCAACTTGAGATATAGCTGAAGTTAGAGTTGGAGGCGAAACTAGCGATTGGGCACCTACCCCTGCCATATGATATAAAAATACTTGATCATCAAATTGAGCTGATAGCGTCGAGGCCCGCCATCTAACGATATCCCCTACCTTACCTTGAATTAAAAGTGTACCTTGAGCATTATTTTTGGGAACATAGATATTATTTTGAGAAGTAATGTAATAAATGTATTTATCATCCATTACCGTTGGTTTGCCAGGGTCCTTACTAATAGAATTACCGAGATCATTTGTGATAGCTTTTACATCAACAATAGCAAGAACATCAATCAGTTGTACACCAATAATGGACCTTGCATCATCCAGCTCTGTATATTCAATATTATTCATAATACTATTCCTGTTTTTATATATTGGTTTTATAAGTATTTAATTATCTAGAACTGTAATGAAAGGATCATGACCAATATATCCGATGAGTTGTTTTTTACGATATATTTTCATATACCAGACATACGAACCACGCCCCACCCTCTGCGCTGTTGATTCATGATAATATCGTGTTATTAGTCCACCATGACTTTCTCCATCTCTTTTATATACCACACTACTTATATTATTATTATCAGCTTTAGCCAAATAAGGAATAGAAATATCACCATAATCAAGTTGCGGTAATGTTATAAGCGAAACATCACCACCGTCATCAGCTTGTAATCTCATGCGGCATAAAAGTACTGTATATTCAAATTGCTGCGTCAAAGACATTGGCCTCCATCTAATGCTATCAGCAACATTAATAATTACCTCCAACTCTCCTTTAGCATTATTTTTAGGAGTATAAAGATTCCCATTGCTTGTTATATAATAAAAATATTTATTATGTACTGATTTCGCCGTCCCTAGTGTTTTTGATTTACTTAAATCATAATTACTAAGAATAGCTTCTACATCCACACAAATAAGAATATCTACAGTTTGATATTTCGAAATCGCTATAGCGTCGCTCATATCTATTCTCCTTCACAATAAAGTGTTAGATTGTTTAACAATCATCTATTATATTAATAATTAAGTTCAAAAAAACCACTGATATAAATCATAGTTTTTAAAAATAAATTATCTATATATTTGCAACAATTATTCAATATATAAATAAACTTCATGTTAATATTGAAATGAGTAATTATTATTTTTAGTATTAAATCACCATTTGCAAACATGAGTAATTCAACATCCTCTCTTAAGTTAATATTATATTTTTGTGATATTTAACTGTAAAATTAATTTTTTATTGTTATTTATAATAAATTAACAATAAAAACATGTAGTAAAAAAAATAAAATACCGAATAATTAATTTAACTATAAATTTCTAGTTTAATAATAAAATGAAAATAAATTTGATATATTTATTAAGTAATATGGCAGTGAAACTTTTAATTTTTATATTAAATGCAATTCTGCCTATCCTTGGCGTAACACGTATATTAATTCGACAAATTAAAATACTAAGTTACATTAGCTGGTTAAATGGTTAAATTACAATTAATCCTCAGAAATAACGATACTCGTTAATGGCGTATGATAGCAATAACCAACCAGCTTATTTAAGTCATCATAGATAGATATATACCATGCATATTGAGTTATACCTGGGCTACGCAGCGTAGATTTTTGATAGTAAATATGTCTTTTTTCATAGATAAAATCGGATAAAGGCGCTTGTGGCAATTCAATAATATCTTCTTCTGGAGGTATTAGCGCTTTTTTAAGCTTAGGGACAACAACATTAGTTAATGTATATACCGTCATTGGTTGAGAAATGCAATCATTAGCATCCTTTTTTTCCATACGATATAAAAACACCTTATGGTTAAATTGAGCAGATATGCTAGAAGATTGCCACCTAACTACATCACCTACCTTACCTGTAACCTTAAGTGAATTTGTAGCGTTTTTCTCGGGAGAATACGCTTGATTCTCAGTGGTAATATAATATAACAAGTTATCATCAATTTTAGTCGGCTTTTTATAATCCTGGCTCAGACTGTCAAACTTATTTAAGATAGATTGCACATCGATACATATTAAAATATCTATACTCTTAGAAAATTCAGCATTATCAGTAGTATTCATAATGTTATCCCTATTATCTTATATTAATTTTGTAGTTTACAAAACGTGAATAAAAGAGCTATGAGAAATATACCCAATTAACTCAAGGTTATAATGTATGCTTATTATAAAAGTCAATCTTTCTCTACCTGATTTCTTACCTTCTGATTCTATACAGGATTGTGTTACAGATTCTACTCCATATTTAAACGGTGTACCGGGTAATTGATTATCATCTTGTTCTGGGTAATTGACCCTTGTTACTTCTTGAGTATATTTTATCGGTGCTATCGCTTTATAGCTATTTTCTTTAGTTTTTTTGTATAAGTTTACTGAATGTATCAACTGTTGAGTTAAAGATATTACTCTCCACCTGATAGTATCGCCAACACCCATTTTTACTATCAATTCACCCGTAGCATTGTCTTTAGGTGTATAAGCATTTTCATTATTAGTAATGTAATGAAAATATTTATTATCTACCATTGTAGAGTTGTCTGGATTTGCTCCCAGTTTATTATAATCATTAATGATACCATCAACATCCACACAAATAAGAACATCTACAGCTTCATTCATTTTTGTACCCCTTCATTGGATTAAGTTGCACTAAGAGTCCTCTATCATTCTAATAATTAACTACTAAACCTGAAATAACTACTGGTATAAATCACAGTTTAGATAAGAAAATTACTTATATATTTATCAGAAGTCTTTTTAGATACAGCCAAATCCCACCGATAATTTATTGTTTTAAAAAAAGAATTTATATCAAACTAATATCATGACGATATTAGTTCATAAACAGATTAGTATTCTTTTAAGATGTCGTTGTTGGTGATATTTAACTTGATCTCAACGAGATTAACCTTATCGATATTTTTTATATTAACAAACTCTACATTATGACCTTCCTTATATTTTACTTATATACCCGTCATCTTTCAAGTTGCCTCTTTGTTGGCTGCACTCACTCACCCCGGTCACATAGTTCTCTATGCTCCCGGGGATTCGCTCCCTTGCCGCCGCGATGCATCTTGAAATCCATAGGGTATATATAACAGCAAATTATCATTTATTTTATTGATTCAAAAGTTTGACACTATAATATATTCTTCGATTCATTATCAATATTATAAATTATTTATATAGCATCGAATAAATATTCATTTATCATACACCTCCCCATATAATATTGATGTAGATGCTCGTCTTGTAGCGAAGGTTTGTAAGCTTTTAAAAAATTCTCAGCGTTTAATTTATTCCCTCTGGTATTAAAGATACGCTTTCCTATATCTAATCACAAAGTGTATTTTTTTAGCTAAAGCAGCACCAAAGAAGCAAGCTATATTATTGGAATCAGCCTAAGAATAACAAAATACCGATAACATAAGATGAAACATTATATCTCATCAGCACTCAACTAAAGTGTGGACGATTGTAAAAGGGATCTCTTCTTTAGAAGAAATCCCTTGTGTCATTTAATTTTACTCAATGATTAAATCATCACTATAATAATTAATTAACATAAATTATCAATTGATATTCTTCGACAAGAATTGTGTATCGGGAAGATCTTCATTTAATTCATCATAATCTTTAACTTCATTTTTAAAGGTAACAATCTTATTTTGCCCACTACATTGACTATTAGACATCATATTACAATCATCGGGAATATTCTTTTCTCTTATTCCAAGCCACTCAGAAAATAGAGTCAGAAAATGCAATCCACTTCTTTGTGCCGTTATCTCTTCACGATAAGAATAATTACTGCCAGTAATAAAAAACGGCACCTGAAAACTCTGTTTATTTTCATCATCATGTGTCAGGTTTTCCTGATCGGTTCCTTTATCAACATAAGAAAGCCCATGATCCGAAAAATAAAGCATCGTCCATCTTAAATGATGATTATTAGCCTCAGACGCAATTTCAGAAAGCAATTTATCTGTATTAGATATACTTTTTACATAACAAGAAATTTCTTCCGATTGTAAGAACAGATCATATTTTCCATTCGTTCTGACGCACGCCTGTGGGTGAGATCCCATCAGGTGAATAACAATCAGTTTCTTCTTCTTTTCTGGTATCAATGCTTCTTTAATATAAGGCATCAATTTATCATCAGGCAAATAACGCCGGTCATCAGAACTGCCACTTTTCAGGAAGTGGACGCTATCTGCCTGTTGTCCAATCAACGCAACTGGAGAATCAAAAGCACTCTTCATCCCCTGATTAGATATCCAATAAGTATAAAACCCGGCTTTTTTCGCCAATGTTATGACACTATCATTCAAATTGATCGCATTCTCACCTTTCAGAGCCAGTGAGTTAGTCAAAGATAACTGAGTCGATGCCGCTGATGAGATGTAATTTGTAAATATCTTGCCATTCGCCTTGTCCAGCCACGGCGTATTGTTATAAGGAAAACCATACGCATTCATAAAGTCCTTTCGAACACTTTCACCAATGACCATGATATAGGTTTCATATTTATCCTCTTTTACCACCGGCTGCCAAGAGTCTTTCTGTTTTATTATTTCAGCGAACCTCATTCTTTCTGAATTAACTTCTTTATAGCTCTCAACGACATCACTAAAAAATCTAACTTCGGGTAATCCTGATGCCAATAGATTAAAGTCAGGATTGAAACCGGAATTTATATATCCTTTTACCGGTGACCAGAAAGCTGACAATACAAAAAATAGTGATAAAAATATTGTACTCTTTCTCTTCAGCGTCGCTTTTATCTTAAAAGATAAAATCATTAATATAATAATAGCTGACACCACTAAATAGGTAAAAATAGGCAGCCCGCTGATAAATTCGAACGCTTCATTTTTATTCGTATAAATTAAAGATCCCACTGAATTTATATCGGGATAACCATAATTCAATCCAACAGGAGAATAGATCACGCCAACTAATCCAATCATGAATACAAAAATATAATATATATATTTGTTAAAATTAGATAATAATATCAGAATTGAAAAAGCGCTAAATACATATATAAACTTTAGCTGATATCCAAGGCTTAAATGGGCCAATGAAATAAAACCAAATAAGCATATCAAAGTGAAATTTTCTTGGATTTTTTTACTCAACAGCATACTTACTCGTTTCCTTTAATCTATGCAATAAAACACCAAAAATTCATAACCTTTTCTTATTAATAGGAGTGGTTTTACAATAAGAAAATCCGTGATTAATCAACTACTATCCATGATACAACTTCAAGCAGCACCATTCAGATTGCTACACTGAGCTATTAAACTAACGCATAAAAAAACACCTTACTCATTTATCTGTAATTTAGTTAAGGATTTCCTGAGTCAGGACAGTTATTAATCTTCTATATTTGATTAACGGTATGTAAATAATATGCGTTTTTTTTGTTAATAGCAAAACTTCTGAATATATCGATCCTGCTCGTAATTTTAAACTATACTGAGTAAGTAACTTATGCACGAAGGCATATATCCGAGGAAACTGATAACTAACTGAAAAATAGTTAAAATATCTACCTTAAGCACTGTGTATCTTAAAGAAACATTATCCTCTCAATCGATATTCAGTAAAGAGAAAACGAGTCAGGTCAAGTTATCCGTTGTTAAAAGCTATTATGAACATTAGCCGCTGAAATTGATGACATGGCCCAAGCTTTTCATACAAAGCTAAACATGCTGGCATTCCAGTAAATCCAGCCAGGAAAATCCAATAAAATATTGACAATAGATGGCACACATGGAAAGAATCATCTCAAAACCATTAGGAGGTTAGTGATGAATGAAAAATTCTATCAATTAAAAGTAACGCTCACAGACTCAAAACCCGCTATTTGGCGGCAATTTGTCGTTCCCGCCTCTATTTCATTTGACAGGCTGCATGACGTGATACAGATCATTATGGGATGGCAGGATAGTCATCTACATGAATTTCGTATTGGCAAATTGCGACTAACAGAAATGCCAGAAAGCCCATCTGATGGCAAGGAAGAAGATTTATACCGTCTGGCTGATCTGATTAAACAAAAAGGGCGATCTTTTACCTATCTCTATGATTTTGGTGATGAATGGGAACACGAAATTACTTTAGAAAACAGTGATTATCCGGCAAATGATCTTCCGCTTCCTTTTTATTGTCTGGATGGTGCTCGCGCCTGTCCCTTTGAAGATACCGGCGGGATTGATGGTTATGAAGATTTAATCGCAATACTGAATGATCCTTGCCATGAGGAATATGCAGAAACGCGGCTATGGATAAGCGAATTACTTGATTTGGATGAAGATGAACATTTCGACTTCGAGCAATTTCCCATTAACAATATTAATGCTTTCTTGGCGCTCTATTATCGCTGGTCACGAGATCGTTACCATCTCTTGTGGGATTGGGAGTGAATTTAACAAAGAGACAAATCTATCATCATTGGGAAAAGTTTCAGATGAGTCACTATGACAAACATCGTGACTTGATTTGAATTAATTTTTCCCATGGAATTAGATGATACTTAACTCAGTATCGAGTGCAGTTTCTGCGGTATTTTCAGATTAGCCCTATCAAGCTGCACTGGTATTTAACACCATTATCATCACTCATTTGATATTAAATACAGTAACTATCACAGCAGGTATTACTATTGCCGGCGATTCTTATCAATCAATAGGAAATACAAACCGCATGCAAAAACGAAGCATGCATATAAGATTCTCTTCTTTCACCACTCCTTTCCGGCTGCATTAACAAAGTTATTAAAACAACGACTAAATAGATAATGCCATTAATCATCATAACAGATTGTAATAAAAATATTTTTTAACTAAAGATTAATATAATGACTTCGAGATAGCTTGATTTTATATTGAATTTATAACACTTTCTTACAAATTTATATTTTTGTAAATTTGAAAAAAACGCTTGCTATCTGATGAATGTTTAATTACTAATTAACCTCCATCATATGGACTATATTTAAAAAAATTACCTCCCTGTTCCCCTTATTCCTGGGGATTAACTGATCAGGATTGATTTCTGTCTTCCTGTCATCAACTCGCCATTATTCACGCGATAAGCGCTGTTTTTATCGGTGATGATGGGATTTTTACTACATTATTTCTTTAACAAAAGAATTGATTATTTCAACTCTGGGCAAAATATGAAACCCCTGTGGGGCCACACTAATCGTCTCACAAACATATTTCCAGATAAAAAACTTATAGCTGTCATTCCGCACCTCATTCCTGATTTAAAAACAGTGTGATCTTACGCATACTTTATATCTTTAATAGCGCCAATGAGATTGACGGCGATCGCGCGTTTTGAGCTATTACTTTTATTTGCCGGAAAGTGACTATGTCCATACCTGAGCCTGTCATTAAACGTCTTGATCACCTGGGTTTGTTGGTCCTGTGCATAAACCCGCTTTCCGGATCAGTGGGACTAACCTTCGTCTTTCTCTGCCGTTTCTTTAGGGCTGGCTTCAGGCTTTTTTTCCGGCTGCCGCCCGGTCTTCAGTGACGGCTTTATCCAGTGCGTCAAAATAGGCACCGGGGGGAACCGGCCGCATGACATTCTCCGATTTATGCGGATTGGCGCTGGCTTTCAGGTGGGTGCTGTCGGTATAGAGTACGCGTCCGCCTACGAATCCTTTGGCCATCGCCTGTTCAACAATGTGGTCAAAAATCTGCTGGAAGACCGCAGTATGATTGAAACGACGGCGGCGGTTCTGACTCAGGGTTAAGGCATCAGGGACCTTCTCTGTCAGTCCGAGGCGCAGAAACCAGCTGTAAGCCACATTAACCTGAATTTCCTGTACCAGACGGCGTTCACTGGGGACACCAAACAAGTAGCCGAGTAACATCATTTTAATCAGCATGACCGGATCGATAGCAGGACGGCCATTATTGTGGCAATACAATGGGGCGACTCATTCGCGGATAAATTCGAAATCAATGGCGGCATCGATTTGACGGACCAAATGATTTTTAGGAACCAGTTCGTCAAGCGAGAGCGTTTCTGGCGGGAAAGTCTGGAGAGGGGGTGTTCTTAGCATGGCGGCAAGCTCCGTTGAATGAACGGAACTTAATTAAAACAAAGTGCCGGATAAAAAACCAGCACTTTGTCAACAATCTGAAAGCCCAAAGGGCTGTCCCCGTAAAAACGGGGAACATTTCTACTTCAACTATCATCATGAAACCTGAATCTGGTTTATCCCCATCAATTCAAGGAACTCTGACCTTTTACGTCAATTATCTTTCCGGATGACGGTTGATCCCCGTAGATTACAGGGATCAAATTGCAACAGATGGAGATAGTTCTGTATTTAGCGGTTTACCCCCGTAGAAACGGGGAACAAGTCCATCTCTGCCAGCTCAAACGCTAACTGTTCGGTTTATCCCCGTAAGTACAGGGAACACGCTTCCAAATCCAAAACACAACAGTATCAGTTCGGTTCACCCCCGTGGACACAAGGAACACCAATTACTACCGACTCTATCACTGTTACTGTCCGGTTTATCCCCAGAGAGATAGGGAACACCAAGGAAGCCAATGATCAGTGTCATTTTCGTACGGTTTATCCCCGTGAGTACAATACAGGGAACTCATCCTTAGCTATATAACTATTTGGAGCACTGCTAGGTCCATCCCCGTAAGTACAGGGAACATTTAGTGAACATAGTAAAGCATCACTCATGCCGCGGTTTATCCCCGCAAATACAGGGAACACTTAAATTCTCTCTTTGACGAGATTTATCGAGTTTGGTTTACCCCGGTAATGACCAGGAACACTCACTAACACGATATCCTACCACTAATTATAGCGGTTTATCCCATTAAACACAGGAAACATATTTTTCCCTGTGCAAATGTATACCAAAATTCGGGTTTATCCCCACAGAGGTGAGGAACACGGTAATTATTTTATCAATATTTCCGAGAGTAACGACCACGCCTTACTCTACAGGATGATATTAGTTAGCAATATCACTTTTTACCATGCTTTTGAAACATAACACGAACGCCTAACAACAGCGAATTTGCTACCTTTAACATCAATATCCTCATACAACAAAGAATATTGCATTACGATCTTCAACAAAAATAAATTTAAATGACATCAATGCCATTATACTGTTCTGATTAACATCAATCCACATCCCATCGCTTTAGCACGACCAAAGCCTTTTGCATACTGTTCCAAATATAGCTCACCGTTGGTAATCGTCAGAAGCCCTTGAAAATCAACACTGGAAAATTGTATTTTTTGCCCCTGCTTTTTTACACTTCGATGCTGAGTATAACCTTCAATATCCAGTAAATCGTCAAACTGAATACCCCACTGCTGCATACGACGATGATTTAACAGCCAATTACGGGCAGCATTCTCCATCATAACTTTTATTTTCCCCTGTTCCGTTTCACCTTGCTGTTTTGCCTGAAACTTAGCATGCATCAAGACATCATGACGCTGACGTTTTCCAGAAGGATCAGTAATACAGATTGTTGGATTAACGCGTAATTTGAAAGCTAAACGCTGCCCCTCCTTCAATTGAGGATAAAATGCTTTCGTTTCCACCTCAAACAATGGTGACTGAGTTTGAGGTGAGGTTTTAGATAAAACATAGAATACAGGTAATCCCATTATTCCGATCTCTTCCCGAAATAGAAATTGCCGTTTTTCGTCTGCTGAAAACAATTTCCATAACAATTGATGAGAAGTATAAACGCCATTTGCACCCAATTTTGCTAATATATTTGCTGTTTGACTCGATTGCCGAAGCACAATTTTAGACAAATACATCAACACCCTCCTCGATAGAAAGTTGATACATAGTACGTTGCCGGAATTGCCAACGCCCTCGGTTAATCGGCTCATCCCAAGGATGGCTGATTAAGATATTTGAAGAGATAATTTCATCTTTATTTCCCTCCCAAAAATAAGTCACAATACCGTTTGCGCCTAGCCACAACTTATCTTCGCTATCAGAATGAATCAACGGTGGAAAAGAGATATCCAATGCCATTTTTAATGCCGATGACGTAATGAGTTTAGGGCTGAGAGGCAAAGCAAGCGGGCAAGATTTACGTCCAAGATGCAAGATAAATACGGGTTTAAGTAAAGCATCCCGGAATTGTTCAAGCGTAAAACAAGCGTGTTCAGTTAATGTAATAGCAACGATCCAAATACCATCACAACGATAATCACGATTAGACAGGATGGTATTAAGTTTATCTGACCTTAATTCACTTTTACGGTTCTGATGAACCACATTATTATTGTGCGTCGGCACCTGTGTCGTATGATAATCACGCATTAAAGAGCTAGGAACTGTCTGCTTAATTGCAATTAACACACTTTTTTGTAATTTTGCTAATTCAGACTCATTATCTCGTCGAATACCTAACGCTGCTCCTAATAACCCCAAAATCGCAGAGCGACCAGGATACAATTCCGTTGGCCTCTCCCCCCCAACCGCAGGTTGTCCCCAACTTGCCATCGGGCCATATAATCGGAAGACTAAATATGCTTTCATTCTGCCCCCATTACTGTGCAACAAATTCAAGCAGCTCGGTCAAAGTTCCTTCCCCTGTGAATGTGTTGAATTTATAGCGGGCATCGGCACAAATACCGTAAACCAGATCAATATTGCGCATTTGGCTTTCTAATGCATCAATTGCCGATGAACCTTGGTCGCTGTCGTTAATGGGCTTTAAAAATGCAACAGATAAAGAACGAGGTTGTTGCTCGCCTTTCTCAGCGAGAGCAAAACTGGCATAAGCACGAGAAGCAAAACTATTTTGTTTACCCGTAGGCGATATTTTCACAGCGGCTTCTGTTAATGCTTTAATCGCTTTATTAGCAAGGGCTTCATCACCATCCAAATTTTTTATTAATTGCGTTTTATTAATGCAGATATAACTGTAAAACAGCGCGGCGGCAAAACCCAATTCCCCTATATGGGCCGACCCCGTATCTTCCTTACCATCATTTAAATCATCCACCGCTGTAAAATAATCATCTTCAATAACCACACTATGTACACTAATAGCATGAGCGACCTGACAGGCAGCCTCGACGTTAAATGCCGGACTTGAAGCTAACATCCGACCAAACAAAGCAATATCCACCGCGGTTTGCTTAGTTTTTAATAAATTAAGCTCTTCAGCCGTTGGTGTCCGGTTTTCTTCCGTCAGCACCGCAATCAACGACATGACAGATTGTTGCTCTTCCGGGCTGATATGTGCCAATTGTTCAATTTCTAAAGCATCTTTTTTCGTTTTTCCAAAAACACCAGCAATAGTCGTAGCCAATGCTCTAGCAGATTTTTCGTTCACGCCAGCATTGATCAACGTTTCAAACACCTTGATACCAAGTCGCTTGGTGCGAATACCCATATTCTCTGATAGCACCTGTTCAAACAATTCAGAAGTACGCCAGTGACGTTTTAAACTTTGAGAACTCACGCGTAAACGTTCAAAACCGCCCATTTTCGCTGTCTTAGGCCGGCCTAAATCATCACGATTCAGATTAGATGGCGCATAGGAAGTTAATAGGTGTAATTGAATAAACTGACTCATAATAATCATCCTAAACTCAATTAATAAAAATCCGATAAATCAACTGATTTACCACTAGCAGCACGGTAATAATCCATAACCCACCTCACTTTGATACGCCTATCCGCCTTACATGGCTGTAATTGTCCATATTCAGCAAACCACTCCTCAATATCCCGCGCTAAAGCCAAAACAGAAATATTGCCTTTGATTTGCTGCAAAACCCGACGTAATCGACGTAATAATTCATTCGGTGTTTTAGCATTTTGTAATTGTGAAAATCTTAATTCACTGACCACCGGTTTATTTCCTCCTCCTTTCTTACCCGCCGCTACCGCCAATTTGATATCACTGTTGTTTTTAACATAAACTAATGCCACCGCCATCGTGGCCCAATATTCCAATTTTGCCGGATTATCTGATAAGCTAATTTCATCAGGTAAGCTGAGCCATAAAGCCCGAAAGCCTTCAGTTAACATGGCCATCTCAACACTTTCACAGCGTTTTAACTGGGCTCTATAAGTAGAAGGCGCTGGAATAATACCTTTCTCTTTTAGCTGTTTTGGTGACATAAACATACTTTGCCACCAATGCAATAATATGATTTCACTCTTACTGTCCATTACACCTCCTCTTTCCCGGAGTGAATATGATGATTAGTGATAAATGTTTTGATCTCTTTTAACGCTTTTTGTCCATATAACCCGATAATTAACTGCTGACGCGCTTTCATACGTTTCGCCATTGAACGCTCATTACCTAATTCAGATAAAGCAACATATTCATCAAATAAATCTCTACAGAGATAACGCAAGGTATTGAGCCAATGTTTGGCCTGTTCTGGTGTCAGAAACGGCACATCGGAATTTGCATTATTGATAAGTTGATGCACCACAGAAAAGAATAGGGATTCACTTTGTTGCCAAAAAGTCAGGTCAATAAAGGAAGTGTCTCCTTTCACATCAATGGGCTTTTCAAACCAAGCCGCTTTTATTTGATTCCGACATAGCCAAATCATATTGATTGCCAGTTTTTGCAGCTCTTTGACTTGATATAGAATCTTTTCCTGTTGTTCAAGTAAGACAAAAAACAACGGCACAGTGACAGAATACCAACAACGTGCTTTCATATTATCCATATCGTAGCCAAATACCCACAGACGAGGCATTGCCCTTCGGAGTTCAGCAAAATGACCACATAAAGAATAAAAATGACTCACAACCGGCGCACAACGCTGTCCTCTCTCATGGCTGGTAAATACTAAAGCATCCCAAATTTTATATGTCACCCCTCCCGGCTGGCCTTTAATAGATAAGGGTTGTGTTGGTTTTTTAGTATCCCATTTATAGGGCGTTAACGGATGGGTCCAATTACCGGTATAATTGCCGCCATAGTTTTGTGTCCGATATTCAGAGACAGTGAACTCAGAATATTTACCTGAAATTTTGCAAATATTCTCACCCTTTTCCACTACAAGACGTATACGTCTCGGCATTGCCCAATACATATGTAAGGGATGTACATCCGTAGCATGAATTTCTGTCCCTTCATTAACACTCACTTTTGTTGGCGCTAACCAAGGAAAAACCTGAGCACTGGTTAAATCAGGTTCCGAATAATGCCATTCACTTCGACTAATAACGTTTAACCACAGTTTTTGCCATAATGTGGCATCCGTTTGTTGCGGCACCACTAACGTGGTTAATGGTCCCCCACCTCGTAATCCTACTCGATGTCCCACCCCTCCTGACGGTGCATTAATTTGTAAGGTAAACAGTGCCAAAGTTGCCATTTCAAGAGACATCACATCTCCGATGCCACGTTTAATGAAATGATCCGTATTAAGTCTTAAACCATTCGCTCCCGGTGCTTCAATTAACAATCCAGCTACAGTGGTTGATTTTACTGTTTGCAGCGGATCGAAATCCTGCATAAAAAGAGGCCCTATACCGGTAACATTAAAAGCATGTATCACTTTATTAAAAGTTTGTTGTAATACCTTCTTATCAGGTGATATTTCATACAGAGCATGCCATTGATATTTATCTTCCGGCGCAAAAACGGTTTGTAATAAACCAATGGCAAATTGGCAAGCTGCTCCTTGAAAATCAGCTCGCGGTAAAGCAAAGTCCATAACATCATGATCACATATCGCATTAATGGGCAGTACTTTTTCACTGCCATCACGTAACCGAAAGGGCAACCACGGGTCCTGAACTAAGTTCATAACACCTCCTGCTTTTATCTTTCACAAAAACCTATTGTTGAAGAATAAGTAAAATTCGGATCTTGATCTGGCAACCAAGGTTGCAAATATCTAATTTGGTAATATCTCTGCTGCAATGCATTGAGAGCAGGTATTAATTCTGTTGGAATTGGGGCTAATTTATCCGCATACTTATTTCTGGATAATTTAATCGTACTCAGTGACACTGAAAATTCGTCTGAATTTACCCAAGGTACAAGTTGTCCTGAATCACCTTTTTTCAGTAATAATACCTCAACGGTTTCAATATCACTGTAGCGAGCATTAATATCTGAATCATCCTCATACCAATTATCAGCACTTCGATCACAATAACCATATAATTGCCACTGTAACCAATAAGACTTAGCTTTAGCTGCCTGACTTCGCTCCTCATCAATTAATTCATTCTCTTGATGTTTCAACACTTCAAGCGTTTGCTCATAAGCATGACCATAAACCGCGTCAATTAATTGACGCGTTTCCGCAGGCATACGTATAGCACCCAGTTTTCTCAACACGCGCATGGTTAACCACAAACGCGCAGGCGAGCGATAAACATATTGTGTGTTACGAAAATTATGGCTTAGCCAATCTGATCCAGGTTGCTCCCTCCATTCAGGCGCATAGATACACAATATTGGTGCAGGGCGTGAATCTTTAATACCCCACCGATAAATACCATCACTATCGCGAGTATGGCGATGCAAACGCCCAGCTCGCTGAATAAGATCATCAATAGGACAAATATCTGAAATCATGACATCGGCATCAGTATCTAAACTCTCCTGGAATATCTGTGTGGTAATTAATGCTTTGCCCCGCCGCAATTCACCATGACTATTTTTATCAAAAATAGTCAATACACGATCTTCAATCTCTTTTCGGTGTTGCAATATAAACTGGCTATGAAATAACAGACAACGCTCAGGTTCAGTAAGTAAACTTCGCAGTGTCTGATAAGCCTCAATAGCATCATCTACTGTATTTCGTATCCAAACGACACATTGCCCTTGTACAATGGCGGCTAATACCTTTTCAACACAACTGCCAAAGCTATTTAAGAAATCAACTTTGACTTCCCGGCTAACATCTTTTCGGCTTGATAACGGTTGTTCAATAACGGGCAATGTGGCATTTAAACTTATTTTGGTTGCTAAAGGAAAATCGGTTTTTTGCAATAATTGAGAACTCAATCCGCCAACATTTAGCCAAATATCCGTTAAACGTTGACGCTGTTTAAAGGTCAATGTTGCTGTCAATAAAACAGCTGAACCACCCTGATAAAGATGCAGCGCTAATAAATTTTCCAGTAAATTAAACATAAATTCATCAGCCGCATGAACCTCATCAACGATTAATACTTTACGATTAAGCCCAAATAATCTTAATGATTGATAGCGCCTTGGTAATACAGCCAATAAAGCCTGATCAATCGCTCCGATTCCGGCAGGCGCTAACAACGCCTGCTTACGTGGGTCAGCTAGCCATTGATTACACTGCGCTGAAGCAGCGATATCTGTTTTACCATCGTTTCTATCTGGGTGACCTAACGCTAAAACGGGTTCACGAAATTGATTATTCATCCCCCACGTACCATGAGCTAAAACGATATTTGGTTTACCGTCATCCTCTATCGAGAACATTTGCTGGTAATGTTTAGCAATCCGGCTAAATATTGCATTAGAAGACGCCATTGTAGGCAAACCGAAATAAAAACCATCAGCGGCTTTTGCCTGCATCAAACGGTGTGTAAGAGCAAGAGCCGCTTCTGTTTTACCAGCTCCAGTAACATCTTCTAAAATAAACAACTGAGGAGAATCATCTACAGGTATTGATTCGGCCCACTGTTGCAATGGTGTTGCAGCAAAACCGTAATATTTCTGAATGGAAATAAACGGTTTGATTACCGGCGTTCTACCTAAATTTATCGCCATAACCGCTTTTTTTGCCATTGCTTGAGCATGTTTCCAATAATCTGTTAACGGCATAGGTTTAGATTGATAAGTAAAATAATGGCTATCAGAACCAATCCAATCCGCCAATATTGCAATACCAGCAAACTGCCAACTCACTTGTTCTAATTGCCGTCGCCACTCTTTGGATTGTAATTTTTCAATGGGAAACTCAGGTTGAAATAATTCAACCAAATGATGTGCAAAGAGTTTGGCAGCATTAAAATTATGAGGTTCAGTAAAATGTTTAATCGCTTTATAGCCTGTTTTCTCAATTGGCCGGCCGTGATGCCCTAATACACAATCAATGAATACCATTAAGGTATCAAACATCTCTCGCTGTTCTCTTTGTTCAGCGCCTTCAATATTAACAAGTCTATTAAGTAACCCCGTTTTGATATTTTCCCAGAAATACAATCCTATACGATCATGACAAAAATAACGGCCATCATACTCTTTAGGGCAATCTGGTCGATGCAGACCTACTGCCAAACCGGGAAGTAATTTTTGAAAAGCAGATGCAAATTTACCAATATCGTGCAAAGCCAATATAAAAGAGACCATGCTTCGTAACTGCTGCGTAGATAACGCTAAAAAGTTAGCAAGATCTCTAGTTAGCGACCTTTCTAAAGAGAGCAACTGCATTCCTACCGCAGCAACATCTAAACAATGGTAAGGAAGTAGATGATAATCTGCACTATCAATCTCTAAGACTCGCTTCGCCTTACCCCAGTATTGAAAATAAATCGGCATTTCCATCTAAAATCCTTACTTAAACATCTCTTTTACCTATTTTTAGAACATAATGCGAAAATTTAGATCAGAAAAATACTAGTTTCTGTTTTTTTAGGATAATTCTGTATAAAAACTCACTACCTAAACAGATGAATTTTTGTCCTACTTCTGAGCATAAGCCAGAATTAAAGTGACATCGTAGTGCAAGGCGCAGTTTGACTGGGTAGCCAACCTATATTCATCTATCTGATAAATAAAGATAATTATATTTTAAGGTATGTACCCGTTTTACCAAAGGTTCATTTACACTGATAACCCTGCGTATATGATGTCAGGCCAAGGTGAGATGAAAGTACTGATGGGTGTTTAGCGATGTCAATTACAATTATTCCACAAATCGCTTTTAATCCTTATCTGTATAAATTTAAGCTCTGATGCGACGGCATAACAAAAGAGCTAATTAATAGCTTATCTAAGATAATGATGTAATTAATCCAGAAATTTTTTATGACCATGCGGCAATTCAATAGCGTGAATACAAAGACTATCGGTGTTTTCGCTTCCATTTTTCAAATTGTGGAGGTCGGAGGCCATACCTTGCCAACACACCTTCATATAATCGCCGTAGTTCTTCAATAACCAATGCCTTTAACGTGTCACGCTCAGATTGGCTTAATTCATCGGAAATTAATTTATCTATAACGTCAATTGAATCCGTCTCCGGCGTGGCAACTACCCGATAAACGATCTGCTTAATCACATTTCGATATTGTAATCTTAACGGATCTGGTGTGGTGATTCCCTGCGTGACAGCCAAATATTCTCGGGCAGAACGCTCATAAGCCCATAGATAAAGATCCCGTAGTAATTCAACTCAGGTCATTTCATAAATACCAAGCATTGCACGGCTATATGCCTCTTCCGGTATATCGACAAAAGTTAACGGACATAGATTTGAACGAATCAACGGAAAATTAGCTGCCAGGCGGGAAGTTCGCTTATTTACATCAGCAATAAGGCTGTAAATACGGTAAGTGGATCATCCCCAGTAAGAATACTGGCACGATTATGGTGCAATTCAGATAATCGCGCCACTTTTATGCCATCAATATGGCGCGATTAATGTGGGCAATACATCTGACTGTAGCGTTAAACCTGTTTAGCTGAAAACAGGACAAATGAACATGACGGCAGTAATCTTATTTACGGAGTAAGATTGCACCAACTATATCCAGCAAACTTTCAATAGCGCCGCTACGTAAGAAACGTTGCGTCTTAGGTATGACATGTACTTTTTCACTTACAGGAAGAACCTCAACGCCCTCACCTAAAAATACCGGAATCGTGGTTAAGAATATTTGTTGTAATTCACCAGCCTCAGCAAAATATGCAGCGGTTTTACCTCCCCCAACTAACCAGACATCTTTACCATTAGCCTCTTTCTTCGCTCTGGCAGCAATAGCTCTTACTGTTTCATTGGTTATGGTGATATTCAACCCTTCAGGCGTTGACAGCGCCCTATGAGAAAGAATAAAGGCGGGAACATTTTTGTATGGCCAATCATCCGGTGAATTTGTCATTATCCATTCGTATGTTTTTGCTCCCATAATCACAGCACCAATACCTCGATAAAAATCATCATAAGGTGTTGCATCATCCCCAAGCATAAACTCATACAACCAATCCAGTTCATTGTTTTTATTAGCAATATAACCATCTATTGTCGCAGCGACGTAATAAATTAATTTCGGCATTATTACCTTCCTATTAAACACGATGTTAAAACGCTATACACCCGGATTGATGATATACCCGTTATCTTTCAAGTTGTTGGCTGCACTCACTCACCCCGGTCACATCGTTATCTATGCTCCCGGGGATTCGCTCCCTTGCCGTCGCGATCCATCTTGAAATCCATAGGGTATATACCCTTCATCCTTCAAATTGCTGCTTTGTTGGCTGCTTTCACTTACCCCAGTCACATAGTTATCTATGCTCCTGGGGATGCGTTCACTTGCCGCCGCGCTGCAACTTGAAATCCATAGGGTATAGTTAAAATATTTTCAAACTTCCGTCAAAAGATAACGCGTATTTTCTAAGAAATTATACTTTATAAGATATATATTACCACACATATTCACTTCCGTTACTTCATATTTTCTCCAACACAATACATGAAAAAGTAAAACACTAAAACATTGCTTCCATACCCTAAAACCTAAATTCCATCATTCAATATCACTTAGTTACAGATATGAAAAACCCAAGAAATTAAAATAAAAAGTAAAACAAACAACTTAGCCAATAAAATAAGACCAGATACAAAAAGATAATATCTATTAGCACTTTAACACTTGATGATGAAACATAGCTCATCCATAAAAGCTAACTTTCATCATCTATAATATTGTTATAGAAGCGATATTCAGGAACTTTAGCTTCATTAATCGTGCCAATTCTTACTGGCAAATGACCATGCGAATGACATAATAATTTTATATAATTCCAATACTCCCTCTCTGTTTCTATATGCTCTATCAGTGGATCAAAAGCACTATCATAAAATTCAACATTTAATTCTCCATCATCATTACCTCCATTAATATTTCTACTATTATTTTCTTGTTGATTAATACACCCTTTATTATCCTTTTCGTGATTCATATTTCCGCGATCTATAATTTCTAACATCTCCTTTATCATCTCTAAGCTATGGCAAGCTGTTTGTGGTGAATTGTAGAATAAACCATCATTAAAAATAGCTTCCATCAATTCATAAAACGCAAACGAGGTTGTTCCCTGTATATATTTGATATTTCTATTATCATATATACCAAAACATTTATTATTCAAAATATCCGTATTATTATCATCATAGCCAATTAATATTTGTCTGTCACTGGCAATAACTGGGATATTTTTAATTTCATGGATATATTCACTGATACTGTAATGTTCTTTATCGCCTTTTCTATAACCCGATGCCATACAAACTGATTCAATATTAAAATATTTTGTTGGCGTATGTTCACGATTAAAATATTCAGACAGTTTTTCATTATCTTTCATATCTTTTCGCTGATATACCCGATGAACCGATGTGATTCTTTGAATACTGATCCAATCAAATATCGGTTCTTCTTGCGAAGGCTTTCTAATCTCTGCAATATAAGCAGCAATATCAATTTCCAACCAAGTGCTTAGCATAGCCTGCCACGGTTCTATCGCGAGAAATATATTTGATATTGTCACTCCTTTTTCTATTAGGACCTTATTTCTGAAATATTTCAGGAAAAATAACGGATCATTTTTCCCTAACTGTTCCTGGACTGATAACATCGGTACAGCTATTGTCGTATCGTAATCTGAACGAAATCTCAGAATCGAATCAATACAAATAATTAAAGTACCTTCCATCTTATCCCTCGTTCATTTAAGCTTTTAATATATTAACCACTGTAATGATCGTATATATAATCATCTATTATAGCTATATATCTGAATTTTGCTATTTTTGAACGTCAAATTTATTATTCCAACCTCCTACATTAATCAATATTAAAAGATAATTACATGATATATTAGGCACTCATCAATAACCCCAACATCATATTACCTTACCCCTAAATCTAAAATGATTTAAAATTTTCCCTTGTGAAAATATTTTTAATATTAAATTCAATTTGAAACTATTAAAAAAATAACAATTCAGATATTCTCAACACCTTAAACACTCTACTAACAGTAAAACTCAATAGAGGATGAACAAGAGATCAAATCAATTAGGCCATAAATAAGAATCAGTTTCTCCATTGATTTAACCTTAAAATATACGTTATTAACGCCTTAATCATCATCTTAATTGCCTTGAAGTACTACTCATATTCTATAGCACTATAAAGGAATGTTTAGTTTAAATTCTCGATCTCTGTTTAAGGCACTTATAATTTATCCCTGTCAATCACAATCAAAACTACAAATTAATTCATTAATTTGCTTTATAGTAAATAAAAATGCATTTGATCAGCCGCTTCGCATCCACTATTTATTGGTAACGGAAAGTTATTGGTAACGGAAAGCAATTACCTGTAACATACAAAAATGATAATGATTTGCATTTACATTGATAGCATAACATGAAAATGACCGTTAATGTTTCTGACACTCAACAGATCCAGTGCATGTACATCCACAATCATGATTGGCTATTTCGTTGGCTTAAGCATCGTCTTAACTGCGATGAAACTGCCGCAGACCTGACCCAAGATACTTTTGTTAAGTTACTTCGTTCACCTTTACCACAACCACTCAATGAACCTCGTGCCTACATCGTCACTATTGCCAAGGGGTTGATGGTTAACTGGTATCGCCGCCGCTCACTTGAACAATCTTATCTGGACTTACTCGTCAGTCTGCCTGAACCGCTTATTCCCGCACCAGAGCAAAAACTTATCATCCTCGAAACACTTCAGGAAATTGACATTATGCTTAGTCAACTCCCCGCGCCAGTGCAAACTGTCTTTTTACTTTCCCAGATAGAAGGGATGAAGTATGAAGATATTGCAAATCAGATGAATATTTCGCTGTCCACAGTAAAACGTTATATGAAACAAGGCTTTTATCAATGTCTGATAGCGATGGCATAAGAGGGATTGGTATGGCTTCCACCGACACATCTTCTTCATCAAGTACACCTTCTGAAACGATACTTGCCGAAGCCGCAGAATGGTTGACCGTTTTGCATGATAGTCATGCCAGCGAAGCTGATCGGAATGCCTGCGCTGCCTGGTGTGCACAAAGTCCAGAACATGCTCAAGCCTGGGAACGGGCACAATGTCTGTTAGCACGGTTACACCATTTACCACCGCATATCGCCTCACCTCTGTTAAACAACAAACAGCCCCTTTCTCGTCGAGAAGCCATCAGAAAGCTTACACTCATGTTGTTAATACCGGCTGGCGCATCATCGCTCTTCTGGCACTCTGAGCAATTTCAGCTTCTCACCGGCGATTATCACACTGCAACCGGGCAAATTCAGTGCTGGTCATTACCGGATAACAGTCAAGTGACTTTAAATACTCAAAGCTCAACAGATGTTCATTATGACGATACCCAACGGCTTATTGGTCTAAAGCTAGGGGAAATCTATATCGAAACTTATAAAGATAGTCGCTATCCGGCTCGCCCATTTAAGGTACAAACTAAGCAAGGCGTTATTGTGGCATTGGGCACAAAATTCAGCGTCCGCCAACAAGCCTCACACACTCAGGTGGAAATAGTAGAAGGAGCGGTTCGCATTACGCCAGATAACGGTTTGCCACACATATTGCATGCCGGAGAGGCAACTCATTTCACTCAATTTGCCGTTGCCCCACAACATCCCCGTTCAACAGCATCCCTAAGCTGGTTACAGGGCATGATGGTAGCTGATAACTTGCCGCTGGCAGCAGTGGTTACTGAGCTGAATCGCTATCGTTCCGGTGTCATCCGTTGTGATGATGCAGTCGCTAATCTGCGGGTTTCTGGTGCTTTTCCCATACGGGATACGGATCTGGCGCTGCATATGCTATTACAAACTTATCCGCTCTCAATGCGCAGCCTGACCCGCTATTGGATTATCCTCTACTCACCTCACCCAGTTAATAAAAATAATCATTTTTACTGACACTTTTTTCAATCTCATACGGCATAGAAATAAAAGAAGTTTAAAAAGTTATGGAGAACTTACTATGTCATATCAAGAATTTACTATGCCATATCATGTTGACTGCCGAGATTCACAACCACGTTGGCAGAAAAAGTCTTTAGCCACACTGTTATTGCCATTAATACTGCTACCGGCACGCCCCCTTTACGCTACCACACCAGCAGATACACTCTATTCTGTTCATATTCCGCCAGGTTCATTAGGTAATTCTTTGTCCCACTTTGCGGCGCAAACCGGTACGGCGCTCTCTTTCGATCCAAATTTAACCAACGGGCTAACAGCACCGTCATTAAACGGCAGTTTCAGTGCTCATCAAGGTTTAGTACAACTGCTCACAGGCAGCCATTTACAACTGTCCCAACATACCGATGGCAGTTATACGCTGGTAAAAATGACAAAGAATATGACCAACAAGGGTGTAATCGTACTAAACCCCCTTACGGTAGCAGGCAATCGCGGGTATTCAGGTAATGAACCATTGCGATTCGACAGTACTACCATCAAAGGCAAAGATATTGAAAAATTCGGCGTGATCCACCCCGTTGATATTTTCAAAACAACACCGGGGGTATTATCCGGCGAAGCACGCAGTTCAGGCAGCCTGGATGTGAATATCCGGGGCTTGCAAGGACAAGGCCGAGTCCTAACTACCGTTGATGGTGCATCTAACCAGACCGCGCTATACCGCGGCTATCAAGGTGTCTCCAACCGTTCCTTTATTGATCCCGATTTCATCGGCCGGGTAGATATTAGTAAAGGCCCGACAGGAAAAGGCGGTATGGGTGCCATTGGGGGAACGGTGGAGATAAAAACCATTGAAGCCAGTGATATCCTCCTCGATGGACAAAAGGTAGGAGTGCGCCTGAAAGGAAGTCTGTTGAACAATCACTCCAATCCTGACGATTATCAACGCAATGATTGGGCTTCCCCATCAAAAACCTCTCTTTTCGACGCAAAGAATCGCAACGGGAGTATTGTTTTCGCGATAGCCGAACCTTCCTATGAATTGCTGTTTGGCGCTTCTCAGCGCAAGCGAGGTAATTACCACTCTGGCAAACACGGACCGGGTGCTAAGGAACGTGGCATGCCAGGCTATTTGTGTGAGAGTGATCCACAAGATTGCCGCATTCCACAATTCAGTGAACAAATGGCCGGTTATTCGCTGTACGCAATGGGAGATGCCGTACCTAACACTTCTGAAGATAGCCAGTCATTACTGGGTAAAGGAAAAGTTCGTTTTGGCGATGGCCATGAAATCTCCGCTATCATTAGCCATTACCAAAATCTCTACGGAGAATCCTATGTTGCGGATATGGCAAACCTAAGCCAAACATTTATGATCTTGGAACAGGGGCCACTGACACGACTCAACATGAACAGACACAGCCTCAACTATAAATGGGAACCTGGGTCAAATCCCTGGATTAATTTGGATATCGGAGTATGGCAAACACGGGTTAACGATCGCCCTCGAACCGCAAATAATACCCTCGGTGATAAAAAATTCATGCGTACAGTAGGGATGAATTTGAGTAACACCTCATTATTTGAGCTTTCAATGCAAGATATTGAGTTAAACTACGGCACCAGCTTTATTCGTGAACGCACAGGCCCAAGCGCAGGTAAATGGAAATATGCCGTTAATCGGGAAGGAGAGCGTAAAGAAGGCCGTTTTTTCCTAAACGGGAACTATATGCTTGCCGACCGTCTGACCCTAATGGGCGGATGGGATTTTAAATCCTACCAGATCGAAGATGACAGTCCAGCTCGTCCGGGTAGCTCTTGGTTACCACAGCTCACCTCTGGGAAAATAAACAACAAGCGAGATCACGCTCACGGCTATTGGGTAGGCACTAAGCTTGAACTTAATCATGAAACAGCATTACATGCCAAATATACCTATGCCCCACGTTTTCCATCAATGGTTGAAGGTATTCGTGGCTATATGATGAGTGTTGACGACCATATAAAACCTGAAATTTCAAAAAATATCGAAGTCGGGCTGACATCACGCTTCCAGAATGTTATTGCTCAAAATGATAGCTTCGATATCGCAATGTCCTACTTTGATAATCGGATAAAGGACTATATCAGCCGCTCATGGATGGATGATTACTGGAGTATGTACATCAGTAATATTAAAGAAGCAAAATTTGCCGGATTGGAATTGGCGAGTGTTTACCATGGTGATCACTTTGATGCGCGTTTATCGATGAATTACTACACAAAAGTCAAATTCTGTACGGAAAATGACGGGTGCATCGCACGTAGCCTCCCTTCAGATTATGCGACTAATCACATTCCTCCTAAATATGCGGTATCACTCGATCTGACACAGCGATTCTTAAATGACAATGTATCTGCCAACGCCAGAATTTCCCATTATGGTCAACGATCTGTGCCAGCAGGAAAACCAGGACGCGGTTCTGCTCCTCTGTTGGCGCCCATTATCTGGCGGCCTGCAACTGTGGCCGATATCTCTCTGACTGCTCGCATAAATAAGCATGTCGAATTTGAGTTTGGTGTGGATAATGTGTTCGACAAATATTATATCCAGCCTCTTAGCCTCGGTTATATCCCTTCACCGGGAAGAACGTTTCGTGCCGGTATCACAACTTATTTTTAAATTCATTCGTTAAACTGGTGGCATATCCATGATATGCCACTTTCTGGCAAAAGAACGTAATTAGGGTGAAAGCAACATATCAATATACATTATTTTCTCTTATTTCTCTGGAGTTAATACAACCTCCAAAATTAAAGCTCGGCACTGGTTTAAACTTTCACATAAATATAATATGCCATCAGATATTTTTAATGAAATTAAAACAACTTTAAAAGTATATTTAAAATAGAAATTAAATGAAACTTTAAAATAATGAAATAGTTTACATGTAATTAATTGTTTTTAAATGATTGTATGTAAAAATATATATCAGCCTATAGAGATTTATAATATACAATCATATCTTATCGATAACTTAATTATCATAAGTTAACTTCAAATAAAAAATTATTCATTATTTTTTAAGAAGAAATAAGAACATAAATGAAAAGATTAATTTTAAAGAATTAAGACATTAATTATTAAATGACTATTTGGTTAATCTAAAAAATTATTTTTAACAAGGATATACATATGAAAAAAGAGCCGATTAAAACATCAAATCCAGATAATACTGAGTTATCTGTTACGGACAAAGTAGAAATCGAAAACCCTACCATCGCGGTATCTGGAATTGTCTCAGTAACGAACACCTCTGATGGTCGGATCGAGGTTTTCGGTGTGGGTACTGACAACGCAGTGTGGCGTAATGCGCAGACAACACACACAGGAGATTCCTGGACCGGCTGGAGCTCACTCGGTGGAAGTGTGACCAGCAAACCTGCCGCTTATCTCAATTCAGACGGTCGATTAGAAGTATTTGTGCGTGGCTCAGATAACGCGTTATGGCATAACTGGCAAACCGCACCCAACGCCGGTTGGTCAGGCTGGCAATCTTTAGGAGGAGCGCTCACCAGTAACCCTGCGGTATATATCAACGCCGATGGTCGGCTTGAGGTCTTTGCTCGTGGGGCCGACAACACACTTTGGCATATCTGGCAAACCGCTCCCCACTCCAATCCGTGGTCGAACTGGTATTCTCTAGGTCACGTGATCACCAGCAACCCGGCAGTCCATATCAATTCCGATGGTCGGCTTGAGGTCTTTGCCCGCGGTGCCGATAGCGCTCTCTGGCATATCTGGCAAACTGCTCCCCATACCGGTTATTGGTCAAGTTGGCAGTCATTAGGCGGCACCATCACGAGTGATCCAATGGTCATCCGCACCATTGACGGTCGATTCGAAGTCTTTGTGCGTGGTGCCGATAACGCACTGTACCATATCTGGCAAACAGCTCCCCATTCTAGTCAGTGGTCTAACTGGGCTTCATTGAGTGGCGTGATCACCAGCGCCCCAGCGGTGGTGAAGAATTCCGATGGTCGGCTTGAAGTCTTTGCACGCGGCTCCAACAAAGAACTTTCACTCTACCACATCTGGCAAACTGACACTCATTCCGGTTCATGGTCAGGCTGGGCCTTATTGAGTGGCGGACTCACCAGCGCCCCAGATGTCACGAAGAACGCTGATGGCCGACTTGATGTTTTTGTGCGCGATAACGGTAATGGACTCCACCACATTTGGCAAACTGTCCCCCATTCCAATCAGTGGTCTAATTGGACATCCCTAGGGGGAACCTTAATCGACGCCTCAGCTATAAAATAATCTGAAAGGAGCTAGATTCGCACAATACATACGTCATTTTCTGGCCCAATGCATTAAAGAGAACATTCACTGCGCTGCATCGGGCCAGTAGTACCCAAAATAGATTCTTAATTGAATATGTCTGGAAAGCAATCTCTAACAGAATAATCGATTGGTTATCAGATGCTTTGAATAAAATTAAAATAGCCATGACAAAGATATATTTTCAAACACAAGAACAGTGAAACTTTAAAACAGCAAAACAATTCATTTATAATTTATTATTTTTGAATCGCTGTATGTAAAAATATATATAAACGTATGGGATTTTATAATGTAACATCACATTTACCCAATATTTCACAGATCAGAAATCATCATCAAATAAAAATATTCATCATGTCTTTCCCTAATAAAAAAACACAAGCAAGAATATTAATGTAAATATTAAATATATTGCTTAAAGAGGATATATATTATGAAAAAAGAATCTATTAATACATCAACTCCAGATAATACCAAGTTATCTGTCGCAAAAGAAATAGAAACATCCCATGAAATTTCTTGGACGGCGTTACCCGGAATTATCTCGGCGGCAAACAACGCGGATGGTCGACTTGAGGTTTTCGGTATAGGCACCGACAATGCTGTATGGCACAACTGGCAAACGGGACCAAACACCGGATCTTCCTGGTCCGGCTGGCACTCGCTAACTGGAATAGCAACTAGCAAACCCGCCGTTCACATTAACTCAGACGGCAGATTGGAAGTATTCGTGCGTGGCACAGATAATGCGCTATGGCATAATTGGCAGACCGCACCCAGCGCCGGTTGGTCAGGCTGGCAATCTTTAGGTGGTCAGATCACCAGCAACCCAGTGGTATATGTCAACTCCGATGGCCGACTTGAGGTCTTTGCACGCAGTTCCGATAACACTCTCTGGCGCATCTGGCAAACCGCTCCCCATGCCGGTCCGTGGTCTAATTGGCAGTCACTAAATGGCGTGCTTACCAGTGATCCCGCGGTATATATCAACGCCAGTGGTCTGCTTGAGGTCTTTGCGCGCAGCAACGATTACTCTCTCTGGTACATCAAGCAAACGACTTCTCATGCCTATCCCTGGACAAACTGGCAGTCACTGAGCGGCGTGATAACGAGCAATCCAGTAGTGATCGCCAACGCTGATGGTCGGCTTGAGGTTTTTGCACGCGGCTCCGATAATGCTCTCTGGCATATCTGGCAAGTTGCTCCTAATGCTGGTTGGACAAACTGGCGCTCACTGTCTGGTGTCATCACCAGCGACCCTGCGGTACACATCAACGCCGACGGTCGGCTTGAGGTCTTTGCGCGTGGCCCCGATAACGCTCTCTGGCATATCTGGCAAACGGCAGCATCTGGTGCATGGTCTGAGTGGGCCTCATTGTCTGGTGTGATTACCAGTGCTCCTGCGGTGGCGAAGAATGCCGATGGCCGGCTTGAGGTTTTTGCACGCGGTTCCGATAACGCTCTCTGGCATATTCAGCAAACTACATCATCGTCATGGTCTAGCTGGGCATCCCTCGGCGGCAACTTAATCGACATTTCAGCCATTAAATAATCTGGAAAGATTAGCTTCACACAAGACACGCATAACTTTCTGGCTTGATGCATTAAAGGAGAACATTCACAGTACTGCATCGGGCCAGTAGTACCTTATTTGCTGAAATTAACCCAATATTCGACACACAAACCGGGTATTCGCTCAAGTTCGCTCCCGTTATTTATGATAAAAATATATTTTTCAAATATAAGTAAAATGAAACCTTAAAACAGAGAAATAATTTATTTATAATTTATTATTTTTGAATGACAGTATGTAAAAATATATATAAACACACTAGGTTTTATAATGTAGCATCTCACCCACTTAATACTTCACGGACCATCAATCAACATCAAATAAAGCATTAATTATTTCTTCAAAGAATAAAGAGTAAAAGTGAGAATATTGATTCACAGAATTAAACATCTTGCTTATTAAATGACTATTTAGTGAATCTAAAGAATTATTTTTAACGAGGATATATATGCAAGAAGAACCTATTAATATACCAAAGCCAGATAATGCCGAGTCACTTGCTGCAAATGAGATAGAAATCGAAAACGCACCAATCGCGTTGTCTGAAATTGTCTCAGTAGTAAACACCTCCGATGGACGGCTCGAAGTTTTTGGTGTGGGCACTGACAATGCCGTGTGGCACAACAGACAAACGGCACCACACTCAGGCTCTTCCTGGTCCGGCTGGATCTCACTTAGCGGAAACGTAACCAGCAAACCTGTCGTTTATATCAATACAGACGGTCGGCTAGAGGTATTCGCACGCGGCACCGATAATGCGCTCTGGCATATCTGGCAAACCGCCGCCAATGCCGGTTGGTCAAACTGGCAATCTTTAGGGGGTACAATTACTAGTAACCCCGCGGTATATGTCAACACCGATGGCCGGCTCGACGTCTTTGCACGCGGCACCGATAATGCACTTTGGCACATCTCACAAACTGCCGCTCATTCCGGTCCGTGGTCGAGCTGGCAATCTTTGAACGGCGTGATCACCAGCAACCCGGCGGTTCATATCAACTCCGACGGCCGGCTTGAAGTCTTTGCGCGTGGTACCGATAACGCACTCTGGCACATCTGGCAAACCGCTCCTGATTCCAATCAGTGGTCAGGTTGGGATTCACTCGGTGGTATAATCACTAGCGATCCTGTCGTCATCGGCACCGCTGATGGCCGGCTTGAAGTCTTTGCGCGCGGCTCCAATAACGCACTCTACCACATCTGGCAAACCATTCCCCATGGCGGCCCGTGGTCCAACTGGGCTTCGTTGAATGGCGTGATCACCAGTGCTCCTGCGGTGGTGAAGAACTCCGATGGCCGGCTTGAAGTTTTTGCACGCGGCACCAATAACGCGCTCTACCACATCTGGCAAACGGTTTCCCATTCCGGTCCGTGGTCTAACTGGGCCACGTTAAATGGCACGATCACCAGCGCGCCAACGGCAGTGGAAGACGCCGATGGTCGGCTTGAAGTTTTTGCGCGTGGCACCGATAACGCACTCTGGAACATCTGGCAAGCCACATCATCGTGGTCCGCTTGGGTATCCCTCAAAGGCAGCTTAATCGACGCTTCAGCAATCAAATAATCTGGAATGAATCCAGCTTTGCACAAGACGAACGTCACCTTCTGGCCCGATACGTTAAGGAAAATATTCACTGTGCTTCATCGGGCCAGTGGTACCTAATTTGCCGGTAAAAATCTCATATTCGATACACAAACCTGGCATCGATTCGAGTTGGCATATTATCGTTGATGACAAGGAGATATTTTGTCTATCTGAAACAGACTATTAGTCGAATATGCCTGGAAAACAACTTCAAACAGAATAACCTCTTTTAGGTACATGATTAAATCAGGATCTACGTTTCTCAATAGCCAGATTATGAATTTTGTGCTTTAATAATGATTCAATAAAATATTTAAAAAAACATTAAACAAATATATTTAAAATAGAAAACAGCGGGGACTTTAAAATGAAAAACAGTTTATTTTAAATTTATTCCACTTAAATAATTTCGTGCAAAACAATATGTAATCACATAATGTGAGACTATATTTAATTAACATTTTACAAGTCAATAACTAACAAAACAAAAACATCTACCCTTTATTTTATTAATAAAATCACATAGGAGACTAGTCAAAAAATCAATATATAAATCAGAATACCTCTCTCATTAAATGATTATTTTATGAATCCGAAAAATTATTTTTAAAGAGAATATACATATGAAAAAAGAACCTATTAAAATGCCAAATCCAGATAATACCGAAGCATATGTTGCAGGTGAGGTAGAAATCGAGAACTCTGCGATAGCGTTATCTGGAATTGTCTCAGTAGCAAACAATGCCGATAATCGACTTGAGGTTTTCGGTGTAAGCACTGACAGCGCAGTGTGGCACAATTGGCAAACAGCACCGCTCCCAAACTCCTCTTGGGCCGGCTGGAACAAGTTTAACGGAGTAGTAACCAGCAAACCTGCCGTTCATCGTAATTCGGACGGTCGATTGGAAGTATTCGTACGTGGTACGGATAATGCACTCTGGCACAACTGGCAGACCGCCGCTGATACCAATACTTGGTCAAGCTGGCAGCCGCTGTATGGAGGTATAACCAGCAACCCTGAGGTATGTCTCAACTCTGACGGCCGACTTGAAGTCTTTGCTCGCGGCACGGATAACGCGCTATGGCACATCTGGCAAACCGCAGCCCATACCAATTCGTGGTCAAACTGGAAATCTCTGGGCGGCACGCTCACGAGTAACCCGGCTGCACATCTCAACGCCGATGGTCGGATTGAAGTCTTTGCTCGCGGTGCCGATAATGCCCTTTGGCACATTTGGCAAACGGCTGCTCACACTGATCAATGGTCAAATTGGCAGTCACTAAAAAGTGTAATCACTAGCGACCCAGTGGTCATCGACAACTGCGATGGTCGGCTCGAAGTCTTTGCTCGCGGTGCCGATAGCACACTCCGGCACATTTCACAGATAAGCTCCGATTCCGTTTCATGGTCAAACTGGCAATGTTTGGATGGTGTGATCACTAGCGCCCCAGCGGCGGTGAAGAATATCTCTGGCCAGCTTGAGGTCTTTGCTCGCGGCGCTGATAACACGCTCTGGCGCACCAGGCAAACTTCCCATAACGGCCCGTGGTCTAACTGGAGCTCATTTACAGGTATTATCGCCAGTGCCCCAACGGTAGCGAAGAATTCAGACGGTCGGATCGAGGTCTTTGTGCTTGGCCTTGACAAAGCGCTCTGGCACCTCTGGCAAACAACTTCATCAACCACATCATCGTGGACCACCTGGGCTCTCATCGGTGGTATCACCTTGATCGATGCTTCAGTGATCAAGTAATCAGAAAAAAGCTGGCTTCACACGAGATAATCATGAGCTGCTGGCCCGGTGCAAAAGGAAAATATCCATTGCGATTCACCGGGCCAGATAGGAGGATAGTGGGGCTGTACCCAAATTCTGTATCAGGACTTTTTTATCATCAATATTCGAGCATTTAACGATTATTTTTGTAAAAGTAGCAAAAAATATATTTTAACCTACACATCTACAACTGATTAATTCATCCGTCATTACTGTCTCACTTAATCTTCATCATTCAACCGCAATGGCTTATATACCCGTTATCTTTCAAGTTGCCTCTTTGTTGGCTGCACTCGCTCACCCCGGTCACATAGTTTGCTATGCTCCCGGGGATTCACTCCCTTGCCGTCTCGATGCATTTTGAAATCCATAGGGTATAAATCAATATATAGTGACTCTTATAATGAATGTATATTACGAGTTACAAACTAATCCAGCCACTCAGTCAGCACTTTCTCTAGAATACTACAGCCATATTTCCTTTTTTCAACAGAAGAAACGCTCATAGGAAAGCTGCAAACCATGCTATTTTTCTGCGTCACGGACATCAAAAAAACACGGATTTCGGATTTTTACGGCTGTAATAGTACTACTAACAAATACAGCAAATTTCATCCATATTTAAAATATGATATACATCACAATTTGTAGTAATCAACCGTTTTTATTTTACATCAATGAGAATGGTTGATTTCCATTATATAATCCTATTGAAATAAGCCCTTAGTAAAAATCATTAAGTCATAGTAGAATTTATCACCTTACATAGAGGAATACCAAATGCCTATAAATTTCAGTCCCAAAGTGGGTGAAATATTGGAATGTGACTATGGGAATTACCCAAAAAATAAAGAAGGAAAAATAATAACTAATTTCTATGATGGTCATATACCACCTGAAATGGTAAAAAATCGGTTTGTTGTTATTATAAACGGTAAAATAGATGGAAATGCCTGTATAGTTGTTCCTATATCAAGCAAATGTGATCAAAATAAATTACAACGTGGAATGCACGTTGTAATTGATAAAAACGTTATTGAAAATATGAAATATTTTGAACAAATAACACGTTGGGCAAAAGCGGATCTTGTGCAACAAGTCAGCCGGCAACGGCTACAAAGGCCAAGAACTGATAGAGGTTATTTAAATCAAATTTTACCCAGAGAAATTGTCACTAAAATTCAATTAGCAATAATTAAATCCATAAATGCAAGTCAATTGTTATCGAAATCATGATACTTGATTTTTCCAGTAAGATCGCTGACAATATAGCTGTTGCCCATAGAGGCCCAAAATATTTATCCCCTTTAAGGGACCTGCGAAGCCTAGCTAATTGAATTGCTAGGCTTCTGCCGTTTTAGCATTCCATAACTTCAACAAAGAATTTCCATAAAAAAGCGTTTAGTACATAAAAGCTTAGGCTGCTGGCAAAGTTGATGACAAAAACTAATGAGACACTTGCTCAGATTTTACATTGGTCATACTGGCGGCGGCGACATCAATACCGAACTCAACAATCTCACTATCATCACCGAGGAAATTCTTTACCAACAAGGCAATTACGGCTATAGCATTAGAAAGCAAAAACTAGTCAACATTGGAAAATTCTTTCAACCACTTCAGCAACGCAGCTTTATCATCTTCCACACAAAGCCAATTTAACCAGACCAAAATTACAGCTAAATTTGCGAATTGCTTCCAGATTTTACTTGTGTAAGTTTAAAGCTTGGTGCGATACCATAACGAAAGAATTGATTCACAAACTTAACTAAGACCACTGCATGATTAATACAGAAACCTTCGACACCCACACGCCCATGATGCAACAATATCTCCGTCTTAAAGCACAGCATCCTGATATCCTGCTGTTTTATAGAATGGGAGATTTCTATGAGCTGTTTTATGACGATGCCAAAAAGGCTGCAAAATTGCTGGATATTTCCCTGACCAAACGAGGTCAATCCGCCGGCAATCCTATCCCTATGGCAGGCGTGCCACATCATGCAGTAGAAAACTATTTAGCTAAGCTGGTTCAATTAGGTGAATCAGTCGCTATCTGTGAGCAAATTGGCGATCCTGCCACCAGCAAAGGCCCGGTTGAACGTAAAGTCGTTCGCATCGTTACTCCAGGTACCGTGACAGATGAAGCGTTATTACAGGAACGGCAAGATAATCTGCTGGCGGCTATTTGGCACGATAATCAAGGATTTGGTTATGCCACACTAGACGTGACATCTGGCCGCTTCCAAATATCTGAAATGGCAGAGCTGGAAACGATAGCCGCTGAATTGCAACGTAGCCGTCCTGTCGAATTACTCTATCCTGAAAGTTTTGAGCATATGGCGCTGATTGAAAATTTTCATGGCCTGCGCCGCCGCCCTTTATGGGAATTTGAGCTGGATACCGCAAAACAGCAATTGAACCTGCAATTTGGTACCCGTGATCTCGTCGGTTTTGGTGTGGAAAAAGCAGCACTTGCTCTGCGTGCCGCGGGTTGCCTGTTGCAATATGTCAAAGATACTCAACGCACGGCGCTGCCGCATATCCGTGGCATTACGATGGAACGTCAGCAAGATACGGTTATTATGGATGCCGCAACCCGTCGTAATCTGGAACTGACACAAAATCTGTCTGGCAGTACAGATAATACTCTCGCTTCTGTTCTTGATCTGTGTGTTACCCCAATGGGTAGCCGAATGTTGAAACGCTGGTTGCATGCGCCTGTCAGGGACCGCCAGATATTAGAAAATCGCCAACAAGCTATTGCTACCTTGCAGGAAATTGGCTTGGAGTTGCAGCCATTTTTGCTACAGATAGGTGATCTCGAACGTGTGCTAGCACGCTTGGCTCTACGCTCTGCTCGGCCAAGGGATCTGGCAAGAATGCGTCATGCATTCCAGCAATTACCGGATATCCATCAAGTTATGGACTCCTCAGATTCCCCTTATATCAAGCAATTGCAGAAAAATATCGGCAGGTTTGATGAATTACAGGAATTGCTTAAAAAAGCGATTGTAGAAACACCTCCGGTATTAGTTCGGGATGGTGGCGTAATCGCTCCGGGTTATAACAGTGAACTGGATGAGTGGCGCACACTGGCTGATGGCGCCAGTAACTATCTGGAACAACTGGAAATCCGTGAACGAGAAAAGCTGGGTCTTGATACTCTGAAAGTCGGCTTTAATGGTGTTCATGGCTACTATATTCAAGTCAGCCGAGGGCAGAGCCATCTGGTGCCAATTCACTATGTCCGCCGCCAGACACTGAAAAATGCTGAGCGTTATATCATCCCCGAGCTAAAAGAATATGAAGATAAGGTTCTGACCTCTAAAGGGAAATCTCTGGCAATAGAGAAAGCGCTTTACGAAGAATTATTCGATCTGCTGCTGCCTCATTTGGCCAAATTACAAACCAGCGCCGAAGCACTGGCTAAACTTGATGTATTGGCAAATCTGGCAGAACGCGCTGAAACCCTGAATTATGTTTGCCCAACATTGAGCGATAAACCGGGAATTCAAATCACCGGTGGTCGTCATCCGGTTGTTGAGCAAGTTCTGAGTGAACCATTTATCTCAAACCCACTCTCTTTATCTTCACAGCGGCGTCTGCTGATTATTACCGGTCCAAATATGGGCGGTAAAAGTACCTATATGCGTCAGGCGGCACTTATTACACTTCTGGCCTATATCGGTAGCTTTGTACCAGCTGAAAAAGCGGTCATCGGCCCGGTTGATCGTATATTCACCCGTGTAGGTGCCTCCGATGATCTGGCATCCGGCCGTTCAACCTTCATGGTGGAAATGACCGAAACCGCCAATATCTTGCACAATGCGACAGAACAAAGTTTGGTATTGATGGATGAGATTGGCAGAGGGACATCAACCTACGATGGCCTTTCTCTAGCATGGGCATGTGCAGAAAATCTGGCAAACCGCATTAAAGCAATGACTCTGTTTGCTACTCACTATTTTGAGCTGACCACGTTGCCGGAAAAACTTGAAGGCGTGGTTAATATTCATCTCGATGCGGTAGAGCATGGAGATACCATCGCATTTATGCACAGCGTGCAAGAGGGTGCAGCCAGTAAGAGTTACGGGTTAGCAGTTGCTTCTCTCGCTGGCGTTCCACGTGAAGTGATTAAACGAGCTCGCCAGAAACTTAAAGAGCTGGAATCGCTATCCAACCATGCAACAGCAAGTCATGTCGATACACCACAACTTGCACTACTAACAGAAGAGACATCACCGGCGATTGAAGCATTGGAAAATCTCAATCCAGACTCACTGACTCCGCGTCAAGCATTGGAATGGATTTATCGGCTAAAAGATATGGTGTAAGAACATGTTTGACAAAAGCCTCTTACAACCGATATACCATTTTTTGCAATGTGAAACCCCGGATTTGTGGGTAGATAGAGCAAAACAGCCTGAAAATTTACCTGTGCTTTTACGGGATCATCTATTATGCGAACTGAAAGCAGCACAGAGCGCTATGTTTTTGATCCGCAAGTATGCCGTAGATCAGCGAAGTGAAGATACACTTCTGGCATGGTTTAAACCTTATGAAGATTTTGCTTACAAGAAAATTGGCGATCTCAACTCACTAAGAGGCCAAAACCAAGCAACCAAACAGATCACCGCCAAAGCTAATTCACCTTATAGCCAGGATCTGATTGATAAAATGGTACTGCTGATTAAAGAAGAGTTACATCACTTCTATCAAGTGCTAGAAATCATGAACGCACGCGATATCAGCTATGAAAACATCACTGCCAGCCGTTATGCTAAAGGCATGCTTAGCCATATCATCAACCATGAACCTTATACATTGGTCGATAAGCTGATTATCGGCGCTTATATTGAGGCGCGTTCTTGTGAACGTTTCGCCAAATTGGCCCCTCATTTGGATGAAGATCTGAGTAAATTTTATATCTCCCTACTTCGCTCTGAAGCACGTCACTACCAAGACTATCTTTCACTAGCGCAATCTATTGCTAATGAAGATATTACCGAACGGGTAAACTATTTTGGCCAAGTTGAAGCTAAATTGATTCAAAATCCAGATAGCGATTTTAAATTCCACAGTGGCATCCCTGTAATCTGAATATATACCCTATGGATTTCAAGATGCATCGCGACGGCAAGGGAGTGAATCCCTGGGAGCATAGCGAACTATGTGACCGGGGTGAGCGAGTACAGCCAACAAAAAAGAAGCAACTTGAAAGATAACGGGTATAAC
>NZ_JAJAFY010000119.1:0-1636 GCF_025384885.1 Photorhabdus kleinii | reverse complement strand
GCATGCTTGCAAGCTTACTTGCTGCAAGATCATAAGCCGCTTTTACGGCTTTTGGCGTAGCAGACAAGGTTTCACTTACGCTATTTGTCGCACTACTGAGTTGTACTATCCCCTTCTGAGTCAATGAGGCATCAGGCAACGGCGGTAAATTCTTTTTCAGCAAATATTGTGGATGCGGATCACTAGCTGCAAGATGCTCTTTAAATGCATTATCACAGTAAGCTTTCACTTCAATCGTGTTTTTATCGACATACTCGCGCGTTGCCAGTACAACAGAGGGATCAACTTTTAACGTGACTGACTCAGTACTGTTAACAATTAAAATCATTCTCACCGTCTGCGTTCTGCCTGACCCTTCTTGTAATTGGGGTTTATAGGTTTCCGGGCAATTCGCTACTGCTATCAGACTATCCTCGCCATCAAATAAGCCAATTTCACGCATCCACCAACCACCCTCACTTTCAGGGATAATCTGTTCAGCAATAATTTGGTTAGTGTTTACCGGATCGACGCTTAATGTATTAATCGCGGCTCGACGCTTTTCATTGACTAATTGTGTTTGATTAGCGTCAGGCTCTGGTAATTTGCCGGCGCCGTCGCCCACGGCCATGTGAGTAATGCTAATTTTGGTACCCAATGCGGCAGCATTCGCCAGCTTTGCCGCACCCAACTTAGTTAAAATGGCAAAGTATTTCATGATAAAATCCTCATCGTATCAATCAAATGAACCGCAGATCCCGCATGAGCGGTACCTTTAGTTTCAATCATTTCTGGCAAATAGGGGTAAACTGTCAGACTATCGCCGATATAGCTTGTTGCCGCGCAGTGAATGACACCCGATATATCTAAACTGACAGCCAAGCCGATTAGGTGGCGGCTCACAGGTTTGGCATCAGAGATTAAACGTTCAAGCTCTGAAAATATTTCCGCAGTAATCCCGCTCTCACGAACGCCGACTTCAAGTCGAAAAGTGCCGGGCGCATCATTGGTTTGCCACCATTCCTTTATTTGAATGAAATAGCCCAATGGCTCTACCACACGGCGGATAGCACCAATAGTGCCCTTATGTTTGTGCAAAAATAGTGAGTTTTTTATTACATCCCGCTTAGTCGTTACCGGCCAGTTTTCATCCCAACGATCAACGGACCACGCCCACGCCAGATAAGGTAATAACTCCACCGGGCAAGTATCAGGATTCCAGAGCTGGCGAAGCGGTACCGGAACATTTTGCAATTGTGCACATGCCTTAGCTGCGGCCACTTCCAAAACGGTAGAACCCGATGGCAACAAGCGGTCATTCATCAGAACCCCCGACACTGAGTTTTGCGCTGGTGCAAAATGACACCTGGGTTTTATCTAACACAACATCATGAGCGGGTGATTTCAATTCCACGCGTTGCACGCCCTCCACATGTAGAGCGGCATAAATGGCAGATAAGCGAATATCACGCCCTAAACGATGTTGTGTCTCTGTGTAGCGTTTCATTTGTTGCATGGCGGCAATGCGAATCGGTTCGGACTCCGGTGTCGGATAGAGATAAAGCACGGCATCAATCTGATATTCAATTACTTTTGCTGACTGAACTATTAGCCGGTCAGCAACCGGTCTAACATTCTCGTCATTAAGAGCTATAGC
>NZ_JAJAFY010000118.1:0-1702 GCF_025384885.1 Photorhabdus kleinii | reverse complement strand
AGGAATAAACCGCTTTATATTGTGCGCCTAATAAACTCAAAAGCTCATGGTGGTAAGATTGCATTCCTGTCACCATTTTATGTTCTTGAAATTCAAAGGTGTTTATCCCTTCAAAGGCCAGAAACACCCAACGCGCTGTGGGGGATTGTGTCGGTTTGTTCTTCATATCGGGGAAAAACGGCACACTTTGTTTCAATTCATGGCGAATTTTATGTTCCAGCGCCGCATAAACCATGAGACAACATGTCATCACCATTAACAGCGCTTCTATCCGCTCTGGTTTTTTCAGGAAAATGGCAGACGTCAGGAATTCCGGACTTTTCAGGAAGCGAAAACCCCGTTCCACCTTTTGTTGTGCCTTATAATTAGCCAGTAACGCCGCCATATCAAGCTGTCCTTCATCCCGTTCATTGGTCGCTAAAATAAACCTCCCGACCCGCAATCTGGCCTGCTTCACATTGTCTAACCGGGTATAAGCCTGACCGGCTAATTGATAATGAACCGATTTGGGGTGTTGATGCTTGCCGGGTTTCCCGCGCCCCGCATAGACGGTAATCGCCTGAATTTCCGGCGAGGCGATGCCGATAAACTGGCATTGAGACTCAAAATCATGTAGTGCCTGTAAGGCATCCTCCCGGCAGGCAAAGGGCTTTTTGCCCAGTTTGTCGAACTGTTTAGACTCGTTTTCTGTTTCCCTGAGTGTGTTTTTTCGGAAAGTCTGGTTTTCACGTTTTTCTGCCGCCGTACTGTTCACCAGTAACCAACGCTGAGGAACGCCGCCATATGATGACGTCACCCAGCAGCCTGAATAGCCCTCACTGATGGGGCTGAATTGCTCCGCTGTCACGTTCAGGAGAGACTGTTTAGCTTCCCTGAGCGTCAGGGGAACACGCGTAATAAATCGTTGTTTTTGCTGATGAAGCGAAGCGATCGCGGCTTCAGTATAAAGGGCGGCATCGGCCACAAAGTAGCGGCTGTTTTGTGCCGCTTTCAGACATTGAATATGGGTTTTGATCGTCTGGGCAAAGGCTTTGGCATCATTCGTATTCCCGCTCATGGCCTGCATGTAGACAGGGATACCTGCCTGATTTTCGCAAATCAGTTCAAGGACAACCTGGTTCAGTTCGGGCCGGTGATCCCGGCTATAACCCGGCACCAACGCAATGCGTTTTGTGTCATCTCCCAACGCGCTGTCATAGTCACCATCGACATGAAAACTCGTGATATCCAAATGAACGGAATCGGGCTTCAGCCCCAATTTATCAACCACTTGCTCAGCAAGCACCTGATAAACTTCCGACACCCCCGCTTCATATAAGGCATCCAGTGTACGGCCGAGCACATCATCATTAAGGTGTTCAGCTTCAATGTCAGTGCCAATTAAACGCGCAATCGGCTTATGTTGAAAAAAGCCGGAAAACATGTGCAATGTCCGGCTGTGAAATCCCAGCCCGTTAAGGAGCATCGCCAGAAAAGCGTCGCCGTGAGAGACGGTATGCGATGAATATTTTGGGATAATGGCATCAATCATGCGGGGTAAACCGGCTTCATGACAAAAAGCGGCGATAAGGCCAAGATGATCGAGACGTTTAATGGCAGGTACGGGTGTGGACATATTCGCTTTCCGGCAAATAAAAGTAATAGATCAAAATTGGCGATTACCGTCAACCCCACCGATGTCATCAATACAAAAAACCTGTGT
>NZ_JAJAFY010000117.1:0-1705 GCF_025384885.1 Photorhabdus kleinii | reverse complement strand
CCTAAATAAGAACAGGGCCGTTTGGCCCTTGTCTACTGTACCCAGATTTGGAAATTAGAGATGTCAATACGTCGTTTTTTTATTGCTGTAAGTAGTATCATGGATATCATGCCAGCAACCAATTATAGAAAGCTTATATCGTCGAAAAGTGATAATGAGAAAATCCGCAATGATATTGCTGCGATATCTCAAGATACAGTTAACGCTTTAAATAAAAACAGAGTGGGCAAACGTACTACATTACTTAACAATATTAAGTAGATCATCAGCAGTGATATTGCTTAAGCCTTCTCTAATATCTTCACTGACTTTTTTCAGTGATAAAGTAAATTCAATTTTTCGTGCTTTTCCATCAGAAAAAAATTCGGTCCGGGTTTCATTCAGGCTTTCAATCACGAACATACCGTAAATCATGCCGGTGCCCTCAATTAACGGCCAAGCCCTGCCCGCATATGCAAGTGTGCGCAGGGCTTCAAGAGAAATATCACCCCCCGTCACTTCTGGATAGAGCACTCCATCAAGCGTAATGCTATCTTCACCCGCCCCGATATACTGCCATTTTGCCGATTTCCCCACGCGGTCATTTTTCACATGCCGCCAGGCCATTTCACGACTTAACGTTTGGTAGGGCGCGGTATTCAACATAAAAACAAACATACCATAGATCATCATCATAAAATCAATCTCCATCAGTTAAACGAGAACGGCGACGCGTATTATTTTCTCGCATCAGTTCACGTATTTTTTCTTTCACTAAGTCACCCAGGGCTTTGCTGTCACGCATATCAACGCCGTAAAAATTCAGCTCGAAAGTGTAGTTGTCACTCGCTCTTTGCCGCTCATTTCTATTTCCGTTCAGATCAATCGGTACCGGAATGCCAGCGAACGCCGGTTGTGGTTCTGGCAGCACCGCATTTGCAAGCCCCATCGCAGAATCTTTTAGTCGAGATAACAATGAGGCACGCGGTACATTCAATTGGGGCTCACGATACGCGCCATCTATTGCAGTCACGGCGGGATAATTCTTAAAGACAATTTCACCCAGTTTATTCGCGTCAGCGAGTGATGCAGTATTTTGTAATGATGTATTTGCGGCCCCGCCACTTATCTTTTTATCCCCCTTGGGGGTGTAAACCTGAGTCCCATATGCGGGTATATTGTTATCACTGGTCGAAGTGTCTTGCTTAAGTTTGTTGTTCTTTTCCGCAGCACTGGCGGCGGCTTTGACTTTATTAATAATGACTTTTGTTTTATCTCCCAGCGCTGGAAGAATGCCACTGGCCCACTTCGGCACGACGAGTTGTTTGACTTTTTCACCCATTTCATCGAGTTTCTCAGATGTACTGTCTGAGACTTTAACGGGTTTGTTGTTCATGGCTTCGGCGGCTTCAGCGGCGGCTTTTGTGGCATCAGGAATTGCGCCTAATTTTTCAAGTATAAAGCCGAGGCCCTTTGCTACCGCTGTGATAGGTAACATTAGGGCGCTGATTGCCGCACCGACAATTTCCCCGAACGTTTTACCGGCTTCTGTGCAAGCTTTGAGATTTTCTGATGTGGTATTGACGGGTTCAAACAGTTTTGTGAACCAGTCCCATACTTTTTTAATAGCACTCGCAATACCATCAAAAATGGGGGCTAACGGCGTAAAAACAGCGTTAAATGCCTGTTTAATCGGCGCCAGCCCTTCAATCAAGCCGGAAAAAAA
>NZ_JAJAFY010000116.1:0-1712 GCF_025384885.1 Photorhabdus kleinii | reverse complement strand
TTCTTCCACAAATTGGCACAATGCTCTGCTGTTGAAGGGGACGCCATAGTAATTGATGTGCCCTTCTATCACTCGTTTCAGCCACCGTCCCGTTTCTTCCGGGCGGTTGTGCAACCGTTGCCGCAGCCCCTGTTTTATTCGCTTCAATTGTGTTTGACGCCGTTTTCGTTGAGTTTTGCGCATCACCGCATCCTTGCCCGTGTGTAATCGTCCTATATAATGCGTAAATCCCAGAAAATCAAACGTCCCCGGCTTGCCCCTCTCCGGTCGCTCCTCATATTGCTTTAACGCAAAGCGACCAAATCGTACCAACCGGGTTTTCGCTGGGTGTACCTTCAGCCCAAACTGCATCAGACGTCGTTGTAGCAGGGATTGGCACGCCCGAGCATCCTGATGGGTCTGGAAGCCCAGAACCGCGTCATCAGCATATCGGATCATCACCACATCTCCTTGCATGTGCTTTCGCCATGCGTTGAGCCAGAGGTCAACGCTGTAGTGCAGATAGATATTCGCCAGCAGTGGCGATATGACAGCACCTTGCGGCGTGCCACAATGCGACTTCTGTCGGTGACCGTGTTCATCAACTATCCCCACCGTGACCCACTGCCTGATTAATCGCAACATCCGACCGTCCCTTATCCTGGGCTGAATAAACCGGATGAGCCAGTCATGCTCCACGGTATCGAAGAACCGACTGATGTCCAGATCCAGCACCCAATTGACTTTCCTCTCCATAATTGCCACATTCAGCGCATCCAGAGCATCGTGCTGCCCTCTGCCCGGTCTGAACCCATACGAGAAGCCGAGAAAATCGGTCTCGTAGATTTGATTTAAGACCGTGACAGCCGCTTGCTGCACGATTTTGTCCTCCAGACACAGGATACTCAATGGCCTTTCTGTCCCGTCTTCTTTCAGGATCATCACCTGCCTTGCCGGCTGGGGCCTGTATTGCCCCCGATGAAGTCTGCCGTGGAGCGCATGGAGGTTGTTTTGCAGATTTTCTGCATAGTTTTCCCATGTGATACCGTCGCAGCCCGGGGCAGACTGACGTTTAAGTTGCTGAAAACTCTGACATAACAGTTCTTCACTGATGTGATGGAAAAGGTGAGTAAACTGTTGTTTCCTATCCCTCTTTGCTGCTTTTCGCACAGCCAGCAGGCGTAACGTCGTATTTCCCCGGCTCTGTGTCCGGATGCGGGCGCACTGTTGGCTGTTCCCCTTGGTCGGGAGCCTTCCCTCCATCAATTCCGCCACATTGTTTTCTGTTTTGTTCACTGATTTCTCCGGTACTATACTCCCGTCCGACTTCCTGAACTCCATAAGGCTTCTGCTTTGACACTTAGACCTTATCGTCCCAACTGCTCACGATGGGAAACCGTTCAGGATCTCCCAGGTTCCACGCGACGAACTTCCTCACATGCACAGGGTCTCCGACCCCGGGAGGTATGGTCAGGTTTCGCCAATACAACCTGACCATTGTAGGTTTCCGCCTAGCTTAACTACGTCACCACCTCCGATTTACCGATTTCGTGGCTCAATACCTGGCCTGTGAGTGCCTTCGCTAACACTTCACGACAGTAGTTACCCACAGTCGCGCATAGCTAAAGGACCGGGCGAGTGGCTAGCTCTTACCCGGAAGGGACTTTCACCCTCTGTTCTATCGCCAGCTTGCCTGGCGTACTAAGCGTCCGGTCATCTCACCTTGTTCTTCC
>NZ_JAJAFY010000115.1:0-1721 GCF_025384885.1 Photorhabdus kleinii | reverse complement strand
TAAAGACAAGTAATGCTCCGCTTCGGGGCGTATCAACTCCTAATGCTTTCTGAAACTTTCTTTCGCCCCTTACAGGCGAATTTACTTCAATACTCACTTTAACTATCTTTCGCCTATGTCATATCAACAACGAACAAACGTTTTCGTTCCAATGGACTTCAAACCCCCGAACTAAGGGTTTAAAGAATAACGGGACTAAAAACTCTATTCATGAAAACTGACCGGACATAGCCGGCACGAGGGGTCACTACCCCTTCTAATTGTGGTCGCTGTATGTCTTTGCCGGAAGCTTTATCAATAAACAATTTATTTCAGAATGTTCAAGTTGCCGTTCTGGATTTTAATCAAAACTACTCACCCGCACATAACCGATACGATGTCCTTTCAAGATGACTCCAAGAGTTAACCAAAATTAAACCTGTCAGATTGAAATCTGTGGTCACCCGAATATGTTTTTCCTAGCACAGTAGAAGCCAAGCTTACTCGCCTTTATTCCCATTTATATTATCTTCTTTTGTTAACAAGTTTAACCTTAACAGCGTTATCATCTAAATAATCTTCTATTTTTTTGTTGTTCTTGAATTCAAATAATTTATAAGCATATAAAATAAATTATCACCATTTGAATCCAATGATGAATTTATTTCATCTAATAAAACCAAATCATAGCTTAAACAGTTTAAATATGACTTAGACATTAAAATCCTTTGCCATTGCCCTCCTGATAATTTTAAATAATTCTCAAATCCCTCAACCAAATAATAGTTAAAATCTATTTCAGATATGAAGTCTAGTTCAAAAAGATGCATAACTCTAAGAATGTCATTGTTATTGAGTTTATTAAAAGGATCAATGAACTCTTTCAACGTGATGGGTAAAGGTCTAAAGTTTTGAGAAATATATACCCTATGGATTTCAAGTTGCATCGCGATGGCAAAGGAGCGAATCCCCGGGAGCATAGATAACTATGTGACCGGGGTGAGTGAGTGCAGCCAACAAAAAGGCAGCTTGAAAGATAACGGGTATATAATATTTTTTCAGAATTAATGCTTGATGAAATTTCACCTAAAAAATTTGAATATAATCCACTAATTATATTTGTAAGTGTACTCTTACCACTTCCATTTTCACCATCAAGTATATATGTTTTATTTTTTTAAATTGTAGGTTTATGCTATTCAACGCATTATCTTTTATCCTATTATATGAGAAATTAACATTTCTCATAGTTATAATGTTCTCATTGTCATGTTTAGATACAATATCAATATAATGGGCAGATTCGACTAATAAGTGCAATTTTTCAGAAGGGCGGTCAGTTGCTATAGTAGGCATCTTTCTCGCCAAAGGAAAATGCACTATGGCCTATACACAACTGACCGAAACAGAAAGATACCAGATTTCCAGTTTAAGAGAAGCGGGTTTTTCACAGCTTTTCATTGCTGAGTCACTTAAGCGAAGCCCGTCGACCATCAGCAGAGAATTGAAGAGAAATCAAGAAGTCCAGACATACTGCCCTGAACAGGCTCATTTGAAGGTATTGGCTCGTCGTCATTTTGCTAAGAAAGCCGTGAAAATAACGCCGGAAGTAAAAAAATGGATAAAACGGTTAATTTGGAAAGACTTAAGTCCTGAACAGGTGGCTGATTATTTAAAGCAACGTAAAGGGATATCTTTGCATCATGAGACAATTTATAGACTGATTTATAAAGATAAAATAG
>NZ_JAJAFY010000114.1:0-1771 GCF_025384885.1 Photorhabdus kleinii | reverse complement strand
CAACCGGACTATTACCCATTATCGGTCCATGAATACTTATACGTTAAAGTGGCTTCTTTAGCTGCTTTGCCACATAAATGCCCCACACTTTTTTATGCTCTCCCGTATCTGGAGAGCATAAAAATCCGTGGGGCAATCGTTTAAATGCTCTCCGCATCAGAATTAATGAGCTAGCCGGAGTAAGATTGATGGTTCTACATTAGCTATAGCAGCATAAACACCAATGTAGTGCCCCACACAATTTCATGCTCTCCTTTATGGCAGAACATAACACATCAAATAGTGACTCAGCGCTTTTTTTGCGTATTTTCATGAATGGAGATCGCTCAATAACTCCCTGTGTCAACATAGTCAGGATTCATGATTTTTGCCAATCTGTGAATTCATTACGAACACCTGTTGCCGATGGTTATCTGTAGCGGCCCGCATTTAAAATATGGCGGGCTTGCATTTATCTCCCAATCCGAAATGGTATAGCGTCAGTGCTGCCAACTTGGCTAAACGTCATCATCTAACCTCATCAGAAACGATAATACTGCATCACCAATTTACAACAAGCATCACTTTTCCAGTGATTCCATCCTAAAATCAAACATCATAAATGTGATGCGCATCACATAATTGACACAAAAAATGAAATTAATTTGAAATTATTAATATTGGTTATTAAATGATTAATATTAATCTGTTTTTTATACAATATTGTCACAAAATAATCACATTGGCCTGTTTTTTGCCTTAAAATATAACCCCTTGTTTTTGCTGCTAACTTAACCAATCCCCTATTTTAGATGCCCGGTTGATCATCAATCCTAAATATTGATCGCTAAGTTAAATTCGTGGTTAATACCGCTCTGGCATTGTGGAATAGAAAGTCAATGAAAAGCAGTATTTTAGTGTTTGCGGTTTTTTATAGCGTGGTTTCAGGCAGTCAGGCCGCAGACCTCTCAGCACAACAACTCATTCATCAACAGGCACGCCAGCAAGCCCTGGAGGCGCAATTAGCCCCACCCCCTGCGGAGGTTCACCTGTCTGTCCCCGAACAGGCGGTGTCATCTGCCTTTCCGCTGGAAACGCCGTGTTTTCCGATCACCCGTGTCGTGTTGGCCGGCACTGAAAATTTCCCGCACTGGTTGCCGTTCAGGCGTGTCGCTCAACAGGGCGAAAACCATTGCCTCGGCGCTCAGGACATTAACCGGCTGATGACCCGATTGCAAGATCAGCTCATTAATCACGGCTATGTCACCAGCCGGGTTCTGGTTCCTCGTCAGGATTTGCGTACCCAAACGCTAAAACTGGTGATGATACCGGGCAACATCCGGCATATCCGCTATACCCCTGACAGCGGGAAATATATCCAGCGGATAACCCCCTTTCCCGCGCGTGAAGGAAAATTGCTGGATTTACGGGACATTGAGCAGGGACTGGAAAACTTGCAACGCTTCCCGACGGTTCAGGCGGAGATGAACATTGTCCCGGCAGCGCAACCGGGGGAGAGTGATATTGTGCTGGACTGGCGTCAGTCCCGGCACTGGCGAGTCGCCACGTATCTGGATGATACCGGGTCCAAAAGCACCGGCCGTTATCAGGGCGGACTCACCTTTTTTCTGGATAACCCGCTGGCGCTAAGCGACCTGTTCTATCTCTCCGGTGGACGCGATATTCATGCGTCTGCCGGGAAAGGCAGCCAAAACGACACGCTCTATTATTCGCTGCCCTTCGGCTACTGGATGGCGAGCGTGACGGCCAGTCATTACGATTATGTGCAGAC
>NZ_JAJAFY010000113.1:0-1808 GCF_025384885.1 Photorhabdus kleinii | reverse complement strand
TAATTAGATTAGTGGCCGATATTGGCCCGGTGCTGCTCAAGTAAATCTTTGCCGTCGACTTTCCAGACCAAATTCAACATATCGACTTCGAACACTTCACTATTATCAATCGTGACTTTGCAATACGTGTTTTTCAGCGTGTATTTATGTTGCGTGTTGTCACCCGCTTTTGCCGAACCCCAGTCAAGTTCCGTGAAACGTCCTCGCGTCTGAATTTCACACGCGATAGTCTGCCCGGTTGCATCGTCATAGTAAGAACCAGCAAAGCGCAATTGCAGACTGTCAAGCGTACCGCCCCATGTTTTCAGCAATGAAGCTTCAATACCGCCCATTGTGACATCCATATCCAACGCGCCCCCGTCCATTCCGACGAGTACCGCGACTGATCCCGGCATGCCGGCGCCCTGATAATCTTCGGTTTTCAATGACAGCTTAGGCGTAGTGACTTCTTCAACCTGGCCTAAATATGTTTGACCGTTGATATACGTATCAAACATGAACAACTTTTTTGGCATACCCATTGTGTGTTTCCTCTAGCCTAACTGATTAAAAACGGCGAAATATTCATCAGTGAACGTCTGAGTGAGTTGTAGATTTTCCAGCGGCGGTACCGGCGTATATTTGTAGCGAATATGCGCTTTACCATCCCGCAAGTTTTCTTTCGGATTGTCTGCCGGGTCATACCAACATTCGAAGCCCAACAATTTCCCTTCTGTGACCAGTTGTACTCCTTTTCTATTAATGCCATCGATCACATCTTTGATGAGAGAAGGGGTTAGCGTTTTATCAATATAAGAGAAATGCGCTTCGGCAATCATATCTGCCAAGATCTGAGCGGTACGGGTATAGACTTCAAAGAAGTAAGTTTCACTGTCGCAAGTACGATTGCCCCAGAAACGGAAACCATCTCTTTTAATCAGTGTAGTTACGCCTTTGCTGTTGAGATCGTTAGCGTCAGTGTCGGTACTTTGCAGCGTCCACCAAATATCAGCAGAAATGCCAAGCACGCCGTTAACGGGAACGTTAGATAACGACTTATGCCAGCCTTGATCAGCGTCAATACGAGCACGTAGCCCCAGGGCGAACGCCGTAGCGGGAATCGTTTCATTTTTCCCTGACTGACTGTTGTAAGTAATGAAATCGGGGTAAATCACCATCAGCTCACGCTGATTGAAGTTTTCACGATACTTCTTCACATCAGCCAGCGTTTTATTGCCATTCGCGCCGATGTAAGCGAATGCACGCAGCTTCTCCGCAAATATCGCTATCTGAGCCGCGACGGCCTGCGTATCAAGTCCGGGGGCCGCTAGAATCCGTGGATGTTCTCCAACATTGGATTCAGCTGTTAATAGGGCGTATAAGCCGGTATAGCGCCCATCGGTACCAACACCGCCGATAACAAGCTGATCTTGTGTTTTTGTATCTTCACCCGACTTTTGTTTCGCTGCGTCAGCAACACGGATAACAATCACTTTTGGGCTGCACTGATCAGAAATGGCTTTCAGTGTTGTGTATAGCGTCCCGGTTTTCCCGGCTTTACCAATCACACTGTTAATACGCGTTACCAGCGTTGGCATGTCCAGCGGAAACAGTTCTGGATCAGCATCATCAGCGGTACAAACAACGCCAATAATTGACGTATCAATGTCCCGGATTAGCGTACTGAGTTTTGTTGTCTCCGTAACAGAGACCCCATGATGAAAAGCGGCCATGATTTTTACTCTCATGATTGAACATGTTGCTATAGTGATAGCTCAGCAACAAGAAATCATGTTGTGCCGCGTGTCGTGGTACCGCGACAACACTCG
>NZ_JAJAFY010000112.1:0-1811 GCF_025384885.1 Photorhabdus kleinii | reverse complement strand
CGCGACATAATAGTCACAGTGACATTTGCCGGTGACGGGCTGATAGCTGATGCATCAGCAACACGGCCATCAGCACTCCGGGCATGATATTCATAAGCACCCACCGGCCCGGCAACGCTCAGCCCCTCGAAAGCCTGGGGGATACGAACGCGAAAATCGTTATCGGATTCCATGATAGCCGCAATAGGCGGAACCGTGTCGTTATCAGCTTGTTGCAGCATGAGACGCGTAATATTGTTATTTGCGCCCAACTGATCTAAATCGCTACCCGCTGCATAGGCCACCATCACCGCGCGAGCCGCTTCATTCACGCGCTGGCGCAGCAATAACTCCCGATAAGCATTCTCTTGTAATAATTTCACAATGGGTTCAGATTCCAACTCAAGCGTGCGAGTGATTGCAGCTCGTTGCTCTTCGGGATAAAGAGATATCAGCCTGGCTTTACGTTCAGCCAACAGGCTTTCATAATCCAGTGGCTCGACGACATCAGGTGGCGGCAACTGGCTTAAGTCAATGGTCGGCATAGTTTCACCTCACGGGGATAGCTATTGTTAAGTCATTTCCGTTGATATAAACGCCAGTTATTTCAACGTGCATTTCTCCCGCTTCTGCTCGCTGAAATGTAATTGTTGTGAGTCGTACGCGGGGTTCCCAACGCATGATTGCCATATAACAAGCACTCATAATTTTTAGACGTAATGCCGGATTCTGCGGCTGATCAATCAATGCGGGCAGCAATGAACCGTATTCGCGTCGCATGACGCGTGTGTTGATTGGAGTCATTAAAATATCGGTGATGCTCTGGCGAACGTGTTCAATATCAGTCATGTTGCGGCCCGTTTGCTTATTCATACCCAAAAATTTCATTATGCAGGGCCTCCTGATGTGTCACCGCCTGATCTGACGCCGGTGTGTTTATGGGAATCCACGATCACCCCGTTTGAGCTGAATTGCCCGTCGTTATGCTCAATATTTCCAGTCATTTTTCCGCCTTTTTGCACTACCAAGCTGGCTGTTGTCAGTAAATTGGTACAAATGACGTGAGGCGTATCAAGCGTAATTTGACTGCTTGCGGTACAAGTCATTTCTGGCGCAGTGACATGAACAGAACCGGAGGCATTCACCGTTGCGGTTTTAATACCCGTTACTTTTAAGGCACTGACCGCTGGCTCATATTCCATCACTGCCCCATCAGGAAAAGCAATATGAACAGCCTCGGCAGAAACTGACGGCGCCGGAAACTGATCAGAATAAACAGCCGGTAAGACAAAAGCAGTAGTCAACTCTCCACCAATGGCAAGCAATAAAACCTGTTCGCCAACACTGGGCGCCCACCAGGTACGGGAATGACCTGCTCGCAGTGTCAGCCAGGGTATCCAATCCGTTTTTAAGTCACCTGTCCTTACCCGGCAACGATGACCAACGAGATCAACATCCGTGACCAAGCCGACGCGGATAATATTTGTTAATAGTCGATGCAATTCTGGCAGTGTCATAGTTCACTCACGAGGTCATGATAAATTAATTCAATCAGTTGCAGTCGCTCATGCGGCGTGATGCCTAACAATTGACGTTGCGGATACTTCGTTTCTGCCAACGCGTTAATACTGCCTTCCAAACCGTATTGATGCTGACGAGCAATTGCTGCGGCCCGGCCTTGAAAACCAACAACAGCGGCGGCTGATGAGGCACTGGACTTAAGAAAACGCGCGGTTCTCAATCGCCGGAACATCGGATCGCGGCGATTTGACGTTTTTTTCACTTCACTGTGATTGATTTCCAGATAACGCTCTATATTACTGCGATAAAAT
>NZ_JAJAFY010000111.1:0-2163 GCF_025384885.1 Photorhabdus kleinii | reverse complement strand
ACCCCGGAACAAAAACAGCAACATGTGACCCAATGGCGCCACAGTGACCTGACTCGAAAACAGTATTGCGAACAGCATCAGCTGAGTTTTTCCTCTTTCCGCGACTGGATTGCCGACAGTAACAAAATGTGCCAACCTCTCAGCCAGACACTGCCCGCCCTCTTGCCGGTTTCACTCCAGCCTGACGACACGCACACCGTCACCCTGCATACCCCAGACGGCTATGCCATCGCCTGTCCATTGACGCTGTTGCCTGACGTGATGCGGGTACTGGCCCGATGCTGAAACCGCAACAGCTCTTTCTGGTGCGAGAGCCCGTCGACATGCGCCGGGGCATTGATGCCCTGACCCAGCACCTGGAGGGACTGAATTTGCGCTGGCAGGACGAGGCCGCTTTTGTTTTCTGCAACAAGGCCCGCTCCCGTCTCAAGGTGTTGCGCTGGGACCGACACGGCGTCTGGCTGTGTACCCGCCGTCTGCACCGGGCCCATTTTGTCTGGCCGAAGCAGGGCGAACGCAGCTGGGTGATGACGCCCGCCCAGTTTGACTGGCTCATCCGTGGCATTCACTGGCAACAGGTCGAGGGAGATGACCTGTCCGGCTGGCGAAGCTAATTCCGCTACCCCGGTCACACTTTTACCGGATAACGACGGGGAATTATCCGGTACACTGTCGGCATGACACTCAATGACTTAATCGCGCTGGATGACCCCGGCCAGTTCCGCCTGCGGGCACTGGCGCTGCTTCAGCAACAAGGTGATTATATTCGCCAGCTGGAAGAGGCCCTGAAACAGGCGCAACGCTGGCGTTTTGGCGCGCACAGCGAAACCCTGCCTGCCGGTCCCAAACGCAGTCAGTTTGAGGAAGATGCCGATACCGATATCGCGGTGCTGGAAACCCAGCTGTCACGCCTGCATATCAAGGAAAACGCGACCCCGGCCCAGCCTAAACGTCAGCCTTTGCCGGCGACTTTACCCCGCGAAGATATCCGGCTGGCGCCGGAGACGGAGAGCTGCCTGGATTGCGGTCATGTCCTGCGCTTTTTACGTGATGAAATCAGTGAGCGGCTGGAATACCGTCCGGCTACGTTTATCGTCCGGCGTTATGTCTGTCCGCAGTACAGCTGTGCGGCCTGCCAGCGTATCCATGCCAAAGCCCAGCCCGCCCGGCTGATTGAAAAGGGCCTTCCGGAGCCGGGGTTGCTGGCTCAGGTGGTGGTCGCTAAATATCGTGACCACCTGCCGCTCTACCGTCAGCAGCAAATCTATGCCCGCAGCGGCGTGACCCTGGCCCGCAGCACCCTGTCGGACTGGGTGGGGCAGGTGGCTGTGGCATTGCAACCGCTGGCCGATGCCCTGAAGCAGGCGTTGCTGACGTCCCCGGTACTGCATGCCGATGAGACCCCGTTGCCGATACTGGCCCCGGGAAAAGGCCAGACCCAGCGCGCCTATTTGTGGGCGTCTGTCACCGGCCCCGATACCTCGCCGGCAGTGGTGTACTATGAGCTGCATCCCGGCCGCAGTGGCCGTTATGCCCAGAGCCTGCTGAAAGACTGGTCGGGCGGCACGTTGGTGACGGATGATTATGCGGGTTACAACGCGCTGCATGCCCGGGCGGATATCACCGAAGCGGGTTGCTGGGCTCACGCCCGCCGCAAATTTTTTGACCAATACAAAGCGAGCCAAAGTCCGGTGGCGAAACAGGCGCTGGATGGCATTCGTGACCTGTACAAGCTGGAGCGAAAAATCAAACACCGGCCCCCGGATAAACGGCGTCAGTGGCGACAGCGTTATGCCCGGCCGTGGCTGAATGAGTTCCGGTCCTGGTTGCAGACGACTCAGGCCCAAACGGCCCCCAACTCCGGGTTACGCAAAGCGATAGATTACACGCTGAAGCGCTGGCCGGCGCTGGTGTGTTATCTGGATGATGGCCGGGTACCGATAGACAACAACCGGGCGGAGAATGCGGTCCGGGGTGTGGCGCTTGGTCGAAAGAACTGGCTTTTTGCGGGCTCGCTCTGCGCAGGGCAACGTGCCGCCATGATAATGAGCCTGCTGGAAACGGCCAAAGCCAACGGACATGAGCCCTGGGTCTGGTTACGTGATGTTCTCAGCCGGCTGCCTGTCTGGCCGAACAATCGGTTGAATGAGCTGCTGCCCTGGC
>NZ_JAJAFY010000110.1:0-2311 GCF_025384885.1 Photorhabdus kleinii | reverse complement strand
GCCAGCCGTGCGCAGGCATATCAGTTCAAGAAATTTATCCAGATTGTCGCCCGCCAGGTGGGTGTTGAGCTTAAAGGCGGTGACGAGATTACCCTGTCAAATGGCGCCACGCTCTATTTTCTCGGCACATCAGCAGCAACCGCGCAATCCTATACCGGCGATCTCTATTTCGATGAATTCTTTTGGGTTAGCAATTTTATGAACCTGCGCAAAGTGGCGGCGGGGATGGCAACCCACATCGGATTAAGACGAACTTATTTTTCGGTACCGTCCAGCGAGGAACACGAAGGGTTCCCGTTCTGGACAGGCGACTTTTTTAATAAAGCCCGCGGCGGCAAGAAACAAGTTGTTATTGATACCAGCCATGCCGCATTACGGCATGGCGTGTTGTGCGGAGATAACATCTGGCGACAGATCGTGACTATTCATGACGCTATCGCGGCAGGTCTAAATCTTGTTGACTTAGAAGAAATTGAGAGCGAAAACAATCCGGCTGATTTTGACAACCTGTACCGCTGCATTTTTGTTAAATCGGGTGAACGAGCCTTTGACTATAACGAAGTGATTAAATGCGGTGTTGACGGTTACAACGACAATGTCTGGCCGGACTGGAAACCCTATGCGCTGCGGCCGCTAGGACGCAAACCCGTCTATATCGGCGCTGATCCAACTGGTACAGGCGGCAACGGTGACGGTTTAGGGCTGGTTGTAATGTCACCGCCTGCTGTCAGCGGCGGCAAATGGCGGGTCATCGAAGCCCTGCAATGCCGCGGTATGGCTTTTGAGAAGCAAGCCGAAGAAATTCGTAAACTCACCGAACGCTATAATGTACAGGGGATAACAATAGATGGCACAGGCGGAACGGGTGAAGCCGTGCATGAACTGGTCTGCAAATGGTTTCCGGCCGCAACCCTATTGAAATATTCCGCGCCGCTTAAGCGCCTGCTAGTGATGAAAGCACAAATGCTAATCCGTTCCGGCAGGTTTGAATATGACGCTGGCATGAAACAAGTCGCTACCTCGTTTATGTCCATTAAGAAAATAATTACACAGGGCAGTGTTGTGACTTATGACGCCAACCGCACGCGCGGAGCCGATCACGGCGACATTGCGTGGGCTGTTATGAATGCCCTGTATGCCGAGCCAATATCCAGCGATGCGGGCACGAATGAGTCTTTTGTAATGGAGTTTTAATCATGCACACACTTTTACCGGCTGAAAATAAACACCAGCCTGAAGTAACGAATACAATCAATGACGGCGACGTGGCACAGTGCGCAGCCTTTACTTTTGATACACCCACCCCAATCACATCTGGCTGGGATCTGCTGGATTGCATGGAATGCGCCAAAAATGGCCGCTGGTATGAAACCCCCATTGATTTTTACGGCCTGGCCCGCGCATTTTCAGCGGCGGTTTATCATCAGTCGCCCCTATTTTTTAAACGTAATGTGATCATGAGCTGCTTTAAACCTCACCCGCTATTGTCACGACAGGACATGGCCGCCTATGTACTGGATTATTTGGTATTTGGTAATGCCTATCTGGAAAAGCGAATGAATCGAGTTGGCGGACTGTTAAAGCTCAAGCACACGCCAGCAAAGTACACTCGACGGGGAGAAGAAATCGACAAATACTGGTTCGTACAAAGCTGGCTACAAGAATTTGAATTCAGCGCTGGCAGTATTTTTCATCTGATGAACCCCGACATTCATCAAGAAATTTACGGTTTACCTGAATATTTAGCCGGTCTTCTTTCCGCCAACCTCAACCGGGCTGCAACAACATTCAGAATGAACTATTACGAAAACGGCAGTCACGCAGGCGTTATTGTCTATCTGACTGATGCGCTTGCCGACCCCAGAGGCGTAGACAATTTGAAAACTGCGTTGCAAAAATCCCGGCGAGATGGCGCATTCAAGAACCTGTTTGTCTATGCAGCCAACGGAAAGAAAGACGGGCTGCAAATCCTACCGTTCAGCCAAATCAGCGCCAAAGATGAATTTACTAACGTTAAAGAAGCAACCCGCGATGACATGCTAGCTATGCACCGCGTGCCACCGCAATTGATGGGGATTGTTCCCACGAGTGGGGGTAACTTTGGGGATATTGAGAAAGCGGCGAAAGTTTTTTCTATCAATGAACTTAACCCCATTACTGAAAGCTTGAAGTCAGTCAATGATTGGGCGGGTGAAGCCGTTGTGCAATTCAATCGCTACGCTTTGCTTGATGCGTTGAACAGCAGCAAATAACGACCAAACCAACCTTTCCCACGGACACAACGCATTTAATCGTCACCCAATCGCGCTGT